>NZ_JBCOAB010000076.1:0-11771 GCF_040227035.1 Clostridium sp. RTP31139st1_H3_RTP31139_211217 | reverse complement strand
AAGTTAAGCTCTACAGCGTCGATGGTACTGCACGGGGGACTGTGTGGAAGAGTAGAACGTTGCCAGGTAATTCAAGGCACTTAGTATAAAACTAAGTGCCTTTTTGTTATATTAAATTATAGTTAAATGGTAAAGGGCAACGTTATGCTCTTCCACTGGGAGAGGCAAAAGACATGTTATGTCTTTTGCGGGCAATTTAGCGAAGGTTAATCGAAGTATTAAGAATTGCCACGATGAACGTTGTAAGGTAGTATAAGGTACTTAGTGTAAAAGCTAAGTACTTTTTTGTTATATTAAATTATAGTTAAGTGATAAAGCAAGATTCTACTTGAATATTAATTAGAATGTAAAAACGTCATGACAAAAGAGAGGTTATATATTTTTCTGCTAATTTATCAAAAATTAATTGAAAGATTGAAATTAATTTTCGTAAATGTTATTAGATGGAATAAGCTTAGTGAAAATTTCTTTTGAAAATACAAGATTTAAAAATATTATAGAAAAATATAATAAAAAATATTATAAGAGCATATAACTTTAAATAATATAGTATCAAATTAAAGATAAAAAATAATGCAATATTTCCTAAAAAATAGACAAAAAAGAGAAAATAACACCCTAAAAACAACAAAAAGCAACAATAAAAACAGTTATATATAAAGTTATAAGTGGATTTATTAGATTAAATGTCGCTTAAAAGAAGTTGAAGAGTATAAATGCTTGATGGTAGAATTATAAAATAAAGGATAAGATTTGATATAAAAGTAATTTACGTCAGTATAAATATGAGGGAGGATTTACATGAGAGGAGAAAATGGAGCAGCTGTTAAGAAAAGTGGTACTAAGAAGACAATCGAAGATGTTAGAACAGTTAATAAAAAAATAAATAGTAAAAGTTTAGATAATGATAAAGTAAGTAAGTCTACAAGAAAAAAGGTGAAATGTGAGTTAACACCTGAAAACATTAATTTATTTCATGAAGGAAAACATTATGAAGCATATGGCTTTATGGGTGCACATCATGTTTCAGAAAAAAGAAAAAAAGGGGTAAGATTTACAACTTGGGCTCCAAGAGCAAAGAAGGTATATGTAGTAGGAGATTTTTCAGATTTTGAAATAAAAGATGAATATAAAATGGAAAAGGTATCAGATGAAGGCTTATGGAGTATATTTATAGAGGGAATAAATGCAGGAGAGAAATACAAATATGCAATAGAAAATATATATGGACACTATAATTTAAAAGCTGATCCATATGCATTTCAATCAGAAAAAAGGCCTGATACTGCATCAATTGTTAGTGAAGCAGATAAATATAAATGGAATGATAGAAGTTGGATGATGAAAAGAAAAAGATTTAATATGTATGAGAGTCCAATAAATATCTATGAAATGCATTTAGGATCATGGAAAACTAAAAACAAAGAATTTTTAACATATAAAGAAATTGCTGCAGAGTTGCCAAAGTACTTAACAGACATGGGCTACACACATGTAGAAATTTTACCGATTATTGAGCATCCATTAGATGCATCTTGGGGATATCAAGGTGTAGGTTATTATTCAGTTACTAGCAGATATGGATCAGCGAATGATTTCAAATATTTAGTTGATGAACTTCATAAAGCTGGTATTGGAGTAATATTAGATTGGGTACCAAGTCATTTTTGTAAAGATGCTCATGGATTATATATGTTTGATGGAACTCCAACTTATGAATATGATGAAGAGTGGAAAAGAGATAATAAGGGCTGGGGAACTTTTAATTTTGATTTAGGAAAACCTGAAGTTAAGAGTTTTTTAATTTCTAATTTATTCTTTTGGATAAGAGAATTTCATATAGATGGTATTAGAAATGATGCAGTATCAAATATGCTTTATCTTAGCTATGGTAGGGAAAATGATGAATGGCATCCTAATATTTATGGTGAGAATGGAAATTTAGAAGCTATGCAATTTATAAAAGAGTATAATACTGCGATTCACAAAGAATTTCCAACTGTAATGACAATTGCAGAAGAGTCTACAGCATGGCCTAAAATATCAAAGCCTGTTGAAGATGGTGGATTAGGATTTAATTTTAAGTGGAATATGGGATGGATGAATGATACTTTAACATATATTAAGGAAGACCCGTTGTATAGAAAATATCATCATAATAAGATGACTTTTTCTATGGCCTATAATTACTCAGAGAATTTTATTTTATCTATATCTCATGATGAAGTTGTACATGGTAAAGGTTCTTTAGTTAATAAGATGTGGGGAGACTACTGGAATAAGTTTGCTGGGCTTAGACTTTACTTAGCTCATATGATGGGACATCCAGGGAAAAAGTTAATGTTCATGGGTTCAGAATATGGTCAATTTACAGAATGGCATGAGTATGAAGAGTTACAATGGAACTTAACTGAAGAGAACGATATGCATAAAAAGACACAATTATTCTTTAAAGATATGAATCATTATTATAAAGACAATAAAGCATTATGGGAGAATGATTATGAACCAGAGGGATATGAATGGATTGATGCAGATAATTGTGATGAAAGCATATTCTCTTTTATTAGACACGATAAAAAGAATAATGAATCTTTGGTATTTGTGTGCAATTATACACCTGTAGTTAGATATGATTTCAGAATAGGGGTTCCAAAATTAGGAGAGTATGTGGAAGATTTTAATACAGATAACGAAATATACGGAGGATCAGGACAAGTTATTGATGATGTATTGTTAGCAGAAGAAATTCCTTATAACAATCAACCATATTCTGTGAAAATAAAAGTTCCACCAATGGCAGCTATTGTTTTAAAAGTTATGAATAATAAATCTAAATAGGGAGTGTGAATAGATGAAAGTATTGTTTGCAGCATCAGAAGCGCATCCGTTTATTAAGACTGGTGGTTTAGGAGATGTAATGGGAGCATTACCTCAATCCTTAACTGAACTAGGTGTAGAAGCTAGGGTAGTAATACCAAAGTATAAGAATATAAAGGATGAACTAAAGCAAAATTTACAATTTATAAAGTGGTTTACAGTTCCTGTAGGATGGAGAAATCAGTATTGTGGTGTTTTTCAATATAAATATAAAGATGTTGTATATTATTTCATAGATAATGAATATTACTTTAATAGAGATGGGTTATATGGATATTATGATGATGGCGAAAGGTTTGCATTTTTTAATAGAGCAGTTTTAGAATTTATTAAAGAAATAGATTGGAAGCCGGATATAATCAATTGTAATGATTGGCAAACAGGTATGGTACCAGTACTATTAAATTTAGAGTATAAAAATAACGAGTTTTACTCAAATATGAAAACTGTATTTTCAATTCATAATTTATTGTTTAAGGGTAGCTTTGTACCTAATGTTTTACCTGAGCTATTTGGATATGACTATATGCCGTTAACTAATGGTAGTGTTGAATTAAATGGATCAGTTAGCTTTTTAAAAGGCGGAATAAAT
Organism: Clostridium sp. RTP31139st1_H3_RTP31139_211217; assembly: GCF_040227035.1. NCBI lineage: Bacteria > Bacillati > Bacillota > Clostridia > Eubacteriales > Clostridiaceae > Clostridium > Clostridium sp. RTP31139st1_H3_RTP31139_211217. The sequence continues at coordinate 8,299 of NZ_JBCOAB010000076.1, read as the reverse complement.
TATTCTGATCAAATTACTACTGTAAGTAATACTTATGCAGAAGAAATAAAGACACAACAATATGGAGAAGGGCTTGATGGATTACTAAGATGTAAAAGTGATTTCTTAAAGGGAATAGTAAATGGGATAGATTATGAAGAATTTGATCCTGAGAAGGATAATCTTATATTTAAGAATTTTACTTGGGATTCAATATCAGATAAGGTTGAAAATAAGTTATCTCTTCAAAAAGAACTAGGATTACCACAAAGGGCAGAGACTCCTATGATTGGTTTAATATCTAGATTAACTCATCAAAAGGGATGTGACTTAATAGTAAGCATAATTGATAGGCTTCTTCAAAAAGATATACAATTTGTTGTTCTAGGAACAGGAGATTACTGGTATGAAGAAACATTTAAGAATCTACAATATAGGTATCCAGATAAAGTTTCAGCAAATATAAAATTTGATAATTCATTAGCTCATAAAATATATGCTGCAACAGATATGTTCTTAATGCCTTCATTATTTGAGCCTTGTGGATTAGGACAATTAATTGCTTTAAGATATGGTTCAATACCAATTGTAAGAGAAACAGGAGGATTAAAAGATACAATTTCTCCTTATAATAAGTACACTGGAATAGGTAATGGCTTTGGATTTAAAAACTTTAATTCAAATGAATTAATGCAAATAATAGAATATGCATTAACAATCTACGACGATAAAGATGCTTGGAATAACATAATCAGACAAGCTATGGATTCAGATAACAGTTGGGAAAAATCAGCTATGCAATATAAATTGTTATATGAAGATGTAGTCAAGAGACCTTAATGGATACAAGCTATTAGGAGGTAGATATATGCTATCAATTGATAAGAATTCATTTAAAAGAGATTATAACAATAAATTCGTTCAATTACACGGAAAGGAATTAAAAGAAGGAAATAATCAACAAAAATATGAAGCATTGGGGAGTTTGGTTAGGGACTATGTAATTAGTACTTGGATGGATACTAATAATAGATACAATCAAACTGGAGAAAAACAAGTATACTATTTCTCAATGGAATTCTTATTAGGAAGGCTATTAGGTGATTTTCTTTTAAATTTGGGAATAAGGGATATCTGCAGAGAAGCCTTAAGCGAATTAGATATTGACTTAGAAGAAATTGAAAATTTAGAACACGACCAAGGCTTAGGAAATGGAGGACTTGGAAGATTAGCAGCTTGTTTCTTAGATTCAATGGCATCTTTAAATATTGCTGGACATGGTTGTGGAATAAGATATAAATATGGATTTTTTGAGCAAAAAATTGTGGATTGTCAACAAGTAGAAGCATCTGATAACTGGTTAAGAGAAGGTAATGTATGGGAGATAAAAAAGCAAGATAAAGCTGAAATTGTTAAGTTTGGTGGAAGTATAATTTCCGATTACGTTAATGGAAAACTTACTTTTACACATGTTAATTATGAGCCTGTATTGGCAGTACCTTATGATACTCCTATAGTTGGATATGAAAATGAGGTTGTAAATACCTTAAGATTATGGAGTGCAGAGCCAGTATCAAATGAATTTGATTTTTCATCTTTTAGCAGAGGTGATTTTTTAAAGGCAATTTCATATAAAAATTCAGTAGAGGCAATTTCATTAGTTTTATATCCTGAAGATTCTTTCTATGAAGGAAAGATGCTTAGGTTAAAACAACAATACTTCTTTGTCTCAGCAGGAATACAAAGTATAGTAAGACATTATAAGAAGCATAAGGGAGATATAAAATTATTAGATGAGAAAATAGCAATTCATATTAATGATACTCATCCAACATTGGCAATTCCTGAGTTAATGAGAATATTATTAGATGAGGAAGGGCTATCATGGGAAAATGCTTGGAGAATAACTCAAAATACTATTTCGTATACTAATCATACAATTTTGGCTGAGGCTTTAGAAAAGTGGCCAGTAGATATGTTTAAGAGTTTACTGCCAAGAATTTATATGATTATAGAAGAAATAAACAGAAGATACTGTGAAGAATTATGGAATAAGTATTTAGGGCAATGGGATAAGATATCAAGAATGGCTATTATAGGAGATGGATATGTAAGGATGGCTAATTTAGCCATAGTAGGTAGCCATAGTGTAAATGGAGTTGCAAAGCTTCATACCGAAATATTAAAAAAGAGAGAAATGTCAGATTTCTATTATTTATATCCATCTAAATTTAATAATAAAACAAATGGTATTACACATAGAAGATGGTTAATAAGATCTAATCCTAAATTAACTAAGCTTTTGGTAGATACAATTGGAGATAGCTTTATAAAACATCCTACTGATTTAGAAAACTTTAAAAATTATTTAGATGATCCAGGCGTATTAGAAAAGCTTGGACAGATAAAGAAAGATAATAAGGAAAGATTAGCACAAGAAATTTATAAATCAAATGGAATAGTTATTGATACTAATTCAATTTTTGATGTTCAAATTAAAAGAATACATGCATATAAAAGACAAACATTAAATTGTTTAAGAATAATGGATCTTTACAATAAATTAATTGAAAATCCTAATTTAGATATAATACCAAGAACTTTTATATTTGCAGGAAAGGCAGCACCAGGATATTATTTAGCAAAGAATATAATTGAATTAATATGCAGAGTAGCTGAAACTGTAAATAATGATCCACGAGTAAATGATAAAATTAAAGTAGTAATGCTTGAAAACTATCAAGTATCTTTAGCAGAGAAAATAATACCAGCAACAGATTTAAGTGAACAAATATCAACTACTACTAAGGAGGCTTCTGGTACATCTAATATGAAGTTTATGATGAATGGTGCTATTACAATAGCAACTTTAGATGGAGCTAATATAGAAATTAAAGATGAGGTTGGAGAAGATAATATCGTTATTTTCGGATTAAATGCTGAAGAGGTACTAAATTATCATAAACAAGGTGGATACTCATCATGGGATGTTTGTAACAATGATCCAAGATTACAAAGAGTAACTAACGATTTAATTAATGGTAAATATTGTAGTGATAAAGATAGATTTAGAACAATATATGAGAATTTATTAACATATAATGATGAGTTCTTTGTATTGAAAGATTTTGATGCTTATTTAGCAGCACAAGATAAGGTTAATAAACTTTATATGAATAAAGAAAAATGGCAAAGGATGTGTGGTGTTAATATAGCACATTCAGGTATCTTTTCATCAGATAGAACTATTCAGGAATATGCAACTGGTATATGGGGATCTACTGTAATATATAAAAATTTATAGGAGGAATGTGAATTTGGATGATATACAAATTTTCCATGATTCGCATAATATTCAGTTAAGAAATCCATTTGGAGCAGTTACTATAGGAACTAAAGTGCGAATTAGAATATGGACTAGTAAAAAGTGTTCAGTTTATATTAATTTGATTAATTTTTATAATAATCAAGTAGAAGTTCAAATGAATGAAATAGGATGGAATGGATACGTAAATAGTTGGGTTTATGAAAATGAAATAGATACTAGCAACTGCTTTGGATTGATATATTACTATTTTAGGGTAAATTATTGTGGTAGAAATATTTTATATGGCAATAATATAGAATCTTTAGGTGGAGAAGGACAAACGTACTTTAATGATCCTAAAAGTTATCAAATAACTATATACTCTAATGAGAAAGTTCCTAACTGGTATAAGAAAGGGATTATATATCAGATATTTGTAGATAGGTTTTTCAATGGGAATAAAGAAGGAAAAGTATTAAATCCTAAAAAAAATACTTTTATATATGGAAAATGGGATGATGATCCAATGTATATAAAAGATGAACAAGGAAATATAGTTAGATGGGATTTCTATGGTGGAAATCTTTTAGGCGTAAAGAAAAAATTAAAGTATATAAAATCATTAGGAGTAAGTACAATATATCTTAATCCAATATTTGATTCACCAAGCTGTCATAAATATGATACTGGAGATTATGAAAAAATAGATCCAATGTTTGGAGATGAAGAAATATTTAAGGAACTATGTAGTGAAGCTGAAGATTTAGGAATGAGAATCATATTAGATGGGGTTTTTAGTCATACGGGAAGTGATAGTAAGTATTTTAATAAGTTTGGGAATTATAATTCTTTAGGAGCCTATCAATCTTTGGAGTCACCATATTACCGATGGTATAGATTTAATGATTATCCAAAGTTATATGAAGCATGGTGGGGATTTTCTAACATGCCTAATGTTGATGAATTAAATCCAAGTTATTTAGATTATATAATTAGAAATAATAATTCAATAATAGAAAAATGGTTAAAGCTTGGAGCAAGTGGGTGGAGATTAGATGTTGCCGATGAATTACCGGATGAATTTATTAAAATTTTAAAGAAAAAGCTTAAAGAAGTAAAAGCTGAAGGGGTATTGATCGGCGAGGTATGGGAGGATGCATCTAATAAATACAGTTATAATAGAAGAAGAGAATATTTATTTGGAAGTGAACTAGATTCAGTTACAAACTATCCTTTAAGACAAATAATTTTAGATTTAGTTAGAAATTATATTGGAAATAGATATTTTATTAAAAAATATATGTCTCTTAAGGAAAACTATCCAAAGGAATATTTTTATTCAACTATGAATATTTTAGGAAATCATGATACTGAAAGAGTATTAACTATTTTAAATAATAATATTAGCTTATTAAAATTAGCAGTAGTTATTCAAATGACATTGCCAGGTGTTCCACTAATATATTATGGAGATGAAGCTGGTCTGACTGGAGGTAAAGATCCATATAATAGAAAGGCATATCCTTGGGGAAAGGAAAACAAGGATATCTTAAATTTCTATACTAAGATATCTAATATCAGGGCTAGTGAAGAGGCATTGAAGAGCGGAGAAATAAAGTTCTTAGATTTTAATAACGAAGTTTTAGGATATGAAAGGCTAATAGGAAATGAAAAGATAGTGGTTGTAGTTAATACTATGGAAAAGAAAGAGAATATTTCATTATATGATGTTAATGATGGAAATACCGTTATTGATTTAATGAGTAATGATAAAAGGTATGAAGTAAAAAATAGTCAAATTGAGATAGAGTTAAAATCTCATGAATATAAAATTTTAAAGATTTTATAGAAAAAATAAGGCACTTTTCTATAAATAAAGTGCCTTATTAAAAAGAACTATTCCATAATTTTTAAATAATGAGTAAATTTTACAAAGTTTAATATAGATTTTAATTTTAAATGCTTTTAAAAAAGCTGTTTAGTAATAGATTAATTAATATAAATGCATTAAATAATAATATTATATAGCCAAAATAATAAATTTAACATAAATAAGAAAATGTAATTTAATAGTGTAATAAGTTTATTGCGGCATATTAAATTAAGAGGGGATGGGGATAATAGTGAGAAAAAAAGAAATGGTTGCTATGATATTAGCAGGCGGACAAGGATCAAGATTAGGTGTATTAACAAAAAAATTAGCTAAGCCAGCAGTACCTTATGGAGGAAAGTATAGAATAATAGATTTTCCATTAAGTAATTGCTCAAATTCAGGAATTTATTCTGTTGGAGTTTTAACACAATATAAACCTTTAGAATTAAATGCGCATATTGGAATAGGTACTCCATGGGATTTAGACAGAAGAGATGGAGGAGTAAGTATATTACCACCATATCAAGAAGAAAAGGGAGGTAACTGGTATAAGGGAACAGCTAATGCCATTTATCAAAATATTGAATTTGTTGATAGATATGATCCAGAATATGTATTAATTTTATCAGGAGACCATATATATAAGATGGACTATGATAAAATGCTTCAATTCCATAAGGAAAAAAATGCTGAAGCAACAATTGCTGTAATAGAAGTTCCTATGGAAGAGGCTTGTAGATTTGGAATAATGAATACTAATGATGATTTATCAATATATGAATTTGAAGAAAAGCCAGCTAACCCAAAAAGTAACATGGCTTCAATGGGAGTTTATATATTTAACTGGAAAGTCTTAAGACAAGCTTTAAAAGAAGATGAGAAGGATAAAGAATCAAGCAATGATTTTGGGAAGAACATAATTCCTAAAATGTTAGACGAAGGTAGAAAATTAGTTGCATATCCATTCAAAGGATATTGGAAGGATGTAGGTACAATTAGTAGCCTTTGGGAAGCAAATATGGACTTATTAAAAAGAGAAAGTGGATTAAATCTTTATGAAGATGATTGGAAGATTTATTCTGTAAGCCCTGTAAGACCGGCTCAGTATATAGGAAAAGATGCTAATGTTAAAAATTCATTAGTTGTTGAGGGATGCACAGTTCATGGTACGGTAGAAAATTCAGTATTATTTGAAGGTGTGTATGTTGGTAAGAATACTGTTATTAAGGATTCTGTAATTATGACAGATGCTAAGATAGGTGATAATGTAGTTATTAATAAAGCCATAATCGGTGGAGAAGCAAAAATAAGAAAAGATTGTAAAATAGGAAATGGTGAAAAAATATCTGTTATAGCATCTAAAGAAGATATTAAAAGCGGTAGTGTAATAGAAGCAATGGAAGTTTAAGATAGAAGAGGAGATGAGAAGATGAATAACTGTATTGGTATAATTAATTTAGATGAAAATGAACAAAAAACAACGGAGCTGACAAGACATAGACCGTTAGCGTCTTTGCCTATAGCAGGTAGATACAGAGTAGTAGATTTTATTTTATCCAATATGACTAATTCAGGAATTGAAGCAATAGGTATTTTTACAAAAAATAAATCAAGATCATTAATGGATCATTTAACAAATGGAAAGCCATGGGATATATATCGTAAAAAAGATGGATTAAAGGTATTTAATTTTAGTGATGAAGATCCTGTACATGATGATGTTCATAATTTTTTAGATAATATTGATTATTTTGATCATAGTAAAAAAGAATATACATTAATTTGTTCGTCATATATGGTTTGTAACTTAGACTATAACGAATTAATTAAATATCATATTGAGCAAGGAAATGATGTAACTACTGTTTACAAAAATGTTAAACATGTAGAAGATAATTTTATAGATTGCCAAGTATTAAACCTTGATGAAAATTCAAGAGTTATTGGAGTTGGCGAAAATGTTGGATTAAAAAACAGTGCTAATATAAATATGGAAATGTATATAATGAAGACTGATCTTTTTATAGACATGATATACGAATGCATTAGAGGCGGAAGATATAAGAAGATTAAGAACTACATTAATGGAAATATAGATAAATTAAAAGTTGGAGCATATGAATTTAAAGGATATTTAGCTTGTATAAATTCAATAAATGCATATTTTAATGCAAATATGGATTTCTTAAATGAAAAAGTAAATAAGGAATTATTCTATAGTCATTTCCCAATTTATACAAAGCCAAAGGATGCTTGTCCAACGCAATATACTACTACAAGTAATGTAAGCAACTCTATAATTGCAAATGGTTCTTATATTGAAGGTGAAGTTAAGAATTGTGTTATAGGAAGAAATGTTTATATTGGAAAAGGTAGTGTAATAGAAAATTGTGTAATTCTTCAAAATACAGTTATAGGAAGTAATGTAATGATGAATCATGCAATTACTGATAAGGGAACATTAATTGATGATAGTGAAGAAGTAAAAGGTTTAAGAGAAAATCCAGTTGTCATTCCTAAGAAAAGAGTAGTTTAATGTAAGTCTAAAGAAGAGCATAAAAGTATAACTTTTATGCTCTTCTTTCATTTTTCTAGTTAAGAAATTTATTTATTAAAATATTCAGTAAAAAATTTAAAAGTAATAATATAATTACAATTCTAAATTCTTAAATAAAAGTAAGTGAGTAAATGAAAAAATATACTTGTGGATAATGTTAGTTATGTTAATAAAGACATAATATAATGTATATAATATTGTGGATAATGTGTGTTAAGTGGATAACTTTATATAAAATTTATAACACTGCTCCTAGTGTATCAATATAAGTAAAAGTGAGAATTTTAATAAAAAATTAAGAAAATCAAATATAAATTTAAAATATAGTACATTTTGAAAAAATTTAATTAAATTTAGGGTGATATCATAAGTCTTGTCCTGAGGGGCGCAAGTAATTCCAACGAATGAAAGCAAATTTTTATTAACACAAACAACAAGAAAAAATGTTGAAAAAAATGTGTTGACAGAAAAGTTTCTCAGTGATAAGATAAGGAAGTCGCTTCGGTGCGACGGAGTAAATGGTCTTTGAAAATTGAACAGAATATAGTTAAAGTAAACCAGCAATTCTTTTGAGAGTCTTAAA
>NZ_JBCOAB010000075.1:0-11773 GCF_040227035.1 Clostridium sp. RTP31139st1_H3_RTP31139_211217 | reverse complement strand
TAACATGAACGTACCCGTATGGGTTATTTTTTTTGCAATTAATTAGTGTTGCACTTGATATTGTAATTTATCATATTAAAAGAAAATACGAAAATATTTTTAAATGCATCATATAATAATACTAAGTTATATAGATAGTACTACCTGATGGGAAATTATCATAAATCCATTTTGCATTTTTTGTTGATAAACGAACACAACCGTCTGTTAATTGCATACCAAGTCTAGGATCTCTAATACTTCCATCTAAATTATACGGTATGGAATGAAATAAATAATTATCCTTTATTTGCGTGTAATATAAACAGCGAAAACCTCTTGCTTCACCAAATGAATATCCTTTAGGACCGGCATAGAAAATACCTTTTATAGTAGGGGCACTAGGTTTTCCGATAGTGCAAATATAAGAATCAATTAAGGTCCAATTGTTTATACTTCCTTTAAATATATTTGTTTTAAAGTTTGAAGTATCTACCCAAATTAAGTATTTAGTTTTACTAGAAAGGTTACTATTATTTATGAAGTTATAAGCATCATTTTCATAAGAAGTTGAATTTCTTAAGGAAGATGATAAAATATTAATGCCATATCTAGTAAGGTGATAAAAATTTTTTAGTTTAGTGATAAAACTCATATAAATTGCTCCAAAGAATGTTTTATAGTATATTTTACGAAAAGAACAAATAAATGTTAAATATAAAAAATAATTATTTGAGATAGTTGCAAATTAATGTAATAAAAAATATAAATAAGGAGTAATATTTAAGTGTGAAAAAAACATGAAATCGTTTAAATTACTTTTATGATAGTGTATAATTTTAATACGGGGGTGTATTTACAATGAAAGTAATTAAAAAGGATGGTAGAATTCAAAGTTTTGATATTAGTAAAGTTAGAAGCAGTATATTAGGTGCATCTATTGATAGTAACACTATTATAAATGAGTCAGATTTAAAAATTGTTAGTAATAGAGTAGTAAAAGTGTTAAATAGTATAAGAGAAGAAAATGGGATTACATCAACTTATGAAATCTTTGCAGTAATTATTGATTCTCTTAATAAATATAGATTTAAGGACATAGCAAGTGCCTATTTAGGCTATAAAGAGAAGTGTTGTAAATAATAGAAAATATCATAAAAGAAGAGGTTGTAAATTATAAAGTACCATTATATAAAGTGTTTTATGATTTACAACTTATTTTTTTGCTAATAATAATTAATGAGGAGGTGTAAGTAATGAAAGTAGTTAAAAAGGATGGAAGTATTGAATCATTTGATGCTAATAAAATTGCAAATAGCATATTGAATGCAACCAGGGATAAGAAAGCATTATTAAATGAATCTGATATTAAAATAATTATAGAAGATGTAATTGATAGAATAAAAAAGTTTAGGGGAGAAAATGATAGCACTTCAAGCTATGAAATAACAGGTGTAGTTATTAGTATGTTAGATAGAGATGGATTTGATGATGTTATAAGTTCATTTATAGGATATAAAAAGGAGTAATTTTATATCATACATACACCATGTACAAAGTTCTGTTTTATGTTATAATAAAACAGAATTTTGTATTAAGGAATGGTGAAGGAATTTATGTATAAATTAATAGCAATAGATATGGATGGGACTTTACTTAAAAATGATAAATCTGTTTCAGATAGAACTAAGAAAGCTATAAAAGAAGCTCAAGAAAAAGGTGTTAATGTTGTAATTGCTACAGGAAGACCAATTGATGGTGTTACAAGATATTTAGAAGAGCTTGATATGCTTGGAGAAAATGATTATGTTTTAAGTTATAATGGTGGATTAGTTTTAAAGGCAAAATCTAGAGAAGTTATATCAAAAACAGTATTAAGTGGTTCTGACTTACATTATTTACATAAACTAAGTAAGGATTTAGGTGTTAATATTCATGCTTTTTCTGAAGTACATGGATTAATAACTCCTAAAAATAGTAAATACACAGAAGTTGAAGCAAATATAAATGGTATTAACATAGGAATTAATGATTATTCTGAAATTGAAGATGATCATAGTATAGTAAAGGTAATGATGATTGATGAGCCAGAAGTGTTACAAAAGGCTGTAGATAATTTACCAAAAGAAGTATATGAAAAGTATACAGTAGTAAGAAGCACACCTTATTTCTTAGAATTTTTAAATAAAGCAGTTAATAAAGGAACAGGTGTTGAATTATTAGCTAAGCATTTAGGGGTTAAACAAGAAGAAGTTATGACTTTTGGAGATGCTGAAAATGATCTTGATATGATTGTTTATGCTGGAATGGGAGTAGCAATGGCTAATGCATTTGATGAGGTAAAGAAAGCTGCAAATTATATTACTGATTCAAATGAAGATGATGGAGTTGCTAAGGCTATAGAAAAGTTTGTTCTTTAATAGGTAGTAAAAAGAACTTTAATAAATAATAAAAGGAGGACTTGCCCTTAATTAGGACAAGTCCTTTAGCATTAATTAGTATTTGATTGGTATTAGATAGCCAACCAAAATAAGTAGTATATCCCAAATGAAAATTCCTATTGAAGAATACAAAAGGAAATCCCTTAGCTTTACTTTAAATATACCAGCAACAAGAGAAATCCAACTTCTTATGGAAGGAATTAAGCGCCCAAATAAACAAATTTTCGTTCCATATTTATTAGACATATTCATTGCTTTATCAAAAACTTTTTGTAGTTTAGGAAATTTATTATAAAGATAATCATATATTTTACTTCCAAACTTATAAGATATAAAATAAAAAACAATATTTCCCAAAATAGATGCAAAGATAGTTAAAAGTAATATTTTTATAATGCTTAAATTATTTAAACTTATTAATATTCCTATGGCAGGCAATATTATAGTAGATGGTATACCAGTTAAATTCAGTGATTCTAGAAACATTATTATAAATATAATATAGATGTTATGGCTACTTAATACTGAAATCATTTCCTTTATATCCATTTTGTTATACCTCTTAAATCAAAATTTTAAGAATATTATAACACAAAACTATTCTGCAACAGGGATAAAGTTAAAGCTTCTTACATCAAATAATCCTTTATCAGTGATTTTGATTTCAGGAATAACAGGTAAAGATAAAAATGATAGTGTTAAAAATGGATTAAATGTAATTGTAGGTGCTAGTATTTTAACTGCATCATGAAGTTTAGTTAAATCAGATATTACTTCTTCACATGCACGAGAAGTAATAATTCCACCTATTTCTAGAGATACAGAAGCAAGAGTTTTTCCATCTTTAACAACTATGATTCCGCCATTAATTCTTTTTAGTTCTTCTGCTGCATATATCATATCAGCATCATTAGTTCCACAAATAATCATATTATGAGAATCATGTGCTATAGTTGTAGCTATTGCACCAGATTTTAAATCTAATCCTTTTAAAATTCCTAATCCAATATTTCCGGTATTTTTATGACGTTCAATAACCGTAATTTTTAATAAATTGTCTTTTGTTGTACAACTTGTGAATTCATCTTTAAGGTTTAAGTCTTCTATATTAATTTTTAAATGATTGCTTTCTAATTTATTTGGTATTAATTCTATAACATTTAAGATAGATTTATTTTTTATATCTATTTTTAAGCTATCTTTAGTTAGTTTAGGTAAATTAATTGAATTATTTAATATTGGAGCTGAGTATAAATCAGCTATATCAATAACTAATTTGTTATCTTTCACTATCAATTTACCATTTTTATAAACAGAATTAATTTTGAATTCTTCTAGATTATCAAGAATAATAAAATCTGCAATATATGAAGGAGCTATAGCACCTTTATTTTTTAAGTTGTAGCATTCAGCTGCATTTAATGTAGCCATTTGAATTGCAATTTCAGGAGCAAGTCCATTTTTAATACACATTTTAATTGATGTATCTATACTGCCATTTTTAGATAAATCATCAATATGCTTATCATCAGTACATAGGCAAAGACGTCTGCTATTAAAGATTGATGCACCTTTTATTAAATCATTTAAGTTTTTAGCAACAGTTCCTTCTCTCATAAGTACATAAATCCCACGTCTTACTCTATCAACTAATTCTTCATAGGTAGCACATTCATGGTCTGTTTTTATATTTGCTGTAGAATAAACATTGACTGAATGAGAATTTAATCCTGCACCGTGTCCATCAATAATACCATTATTTGAAATTGCATCGAAAAGTTTATTTATCATATCATAATTACAATTTGATACAGAGGGATAGTCCATTACTTCAGCTAGACCTAAAACTTTTGAATCACTATAGTAATTTTTTAAGTCTTCACTATTTAATACTGCACCAGAATTTTCAAATGGTGTAGAAGGTACACAAGAAGGAAGCATAAAATAAAAATCAAATGGAAGGTTTTTTGAGGAGTTAATCATAAATTCGATTCCAGCTTGTCCAATAACATTTGCTATCTCATGAGGATCTGCTATCAGCGAAGTTACTCCGTGTAATAATGCAGTTTTAGAATACTCTCTAGGAGTAAGCATTGATGATTCTATATGAGCATGAGAATCAATTAAGCTTGGACAAATAAACTTACCAGTTCCATCAATTTCTTCTTTTCCAGAATATTCACCAAGGCCAACAATGTATCCATTTTTTATAGCTACATCGCAAATAAAAGAGTTGCATTGAAATACATCAACTACAGAAATGTTTTTAACAACTAAGTCACAAGGAATAGCTTTATTAGCTGCTTTAATATTATCAATAAGAATTTCTTTATTCATTAATTAATCCACCTTTTCTAATAATACATTAACCTTCGTGGATTTTACTTCATAGTTAATATCATTTACGGTGATATAGTAGAGACGCCCAAACCATATTTTTAGGCTTATACGAAGGTTATTTTGATCATTATATGACTATAATTTTTTCATGTCAAAGGAAAAATTGTGGAAATTTGAAATCAACAAAGATTAATATTAATAATAAATATTCTAAAATTGGTAAAAATATGATTTAATATCTATGTAAGGAGGGGGAGGCTATGCCAATAAAAATTCCAAGAGATTTACCTGCATTTAAGGTTTTATCTGATGAAAATATATTTGTAATGAATAATGAGAGAGCTGGAAAACAGGATATTAGACCATTAAAGATTGCAATTTTAAATTTAATGCCTAAAAAGATTCAAACAGAAAATCAATTACTTAGGTATTTATCTAATACACCACTTCAAGTAGAAATTAAATTATTGCAAACTGAAAGTTATAGATCTACTCATACATCTCTTGAACATATGGAAAAGTTTTATAGTTTCTTTAATGATATAAAAGATGAGAGGTTTGATGGATTAGTAATAACAGGGGCACCAGTTGAGCAATTGGAATTTGAAGATGTAATGTATTGGGAAGAGTTAAAGGAAATAATGGAATGGGGCAAGAGTAATGTATTTTCTACTCTACATATTTGTTGGGGAGCTCAAGCTGGATTAAATTATCATTACGGTATTCCTAAGTATCAATTAGAAAAGAAAATGTTTGGTGTCTTTAAACATTATATAAATAATAAAAATGCTGATCTTACAAGAGGTTTAGATGATATGTTTTATGCACCACATTCTAGACATACAGAGGTGAAAAGAGAAGATATAGAAAAAATCTCTGAATTAGAAATATTATCTGAATCAGAAGAAGCAGGTATCTTTATTGTAGCAAATAAAAGTAGAAGACAAGTGTTTATTACAGGACATTTAGAGTATGAGAGAAATACTTTAAGTGATGAGTATTTTAGAGATTTTAATAAAGGTTTAGATATTGAAATTCCAAGAAACTATTTTCCAAATGATGATACATCACTTACACCAATGGTTACTTGGAGAGGTAGTGCAAATATAGTATTTAGTAATTGGCTTAATTACTGTGTTTATCAAAACACTCCATATGATTTGGAAAAATTATAGTTTTTTTACTTAAAAGATTAATATAAAATTACAATTATTTTTAGATGCGTTGAAAAGACAAAAGGTAAACTTTTGTCTTTTTATTTTAATAAAATTTTAAATTTTTTTATGTGAAATAATCAGCTTTAAGAAAGTCAGAATCAAAAAAGCATATCTCAAGATAAATTTCAAGTCGTGTTTTATAAAAAAATATGTAGTATAATGAAAAATGTTGTAAGGGTTAATGTATAAAAAAACAAATAAGGTTAATTAAGGAATATATAAAATAACGAGAAAATTGAAGTGCTTATAAGTATAAATACGAAAAATCTAAAAATATAACAACAACTATATATTGTATTTGTTTTAAAAAGGTAGTACAATATGTTGTGTATTTAAGAGGCGAAGTATTAATATAAGCACTATTTTTATGTGATTTTATATTGCATAATTTAAATATACTTAAGTTTAGGGAGTGGTATTATTGAAAGTAATTAAAAGGGACGGAAGTACAGTAGAGTTCGATAAGAGTAAGATTAGAGAAGCTATTTGTAAGTCTATGAAAAATGGTAGCGGGATATTTTTAGGTGATATCGCTAGATTAATAGCAAATGATGCTGAAAAATATTTTAGCAAGCAAGAGGAAATAGCTACAATATACAAAATAGAAAAATATGTATATGATAGATTAGTTCATTATGGTCAAGCTGAAACAGCAAGAGCATATGAAGGATATAGAGCTGTACAAGAATTTAAGAGAAATACTAATACTACAGATGACAGTATATTAGAGTTGCTAAGTAAGAGAAATGAAGATGTAATGAAAGAAAATTCTAACAAGAATCCTGTTGTTTCTGCAACTCAAAGAGATTTAATTGCAGGGGAAGTATCTAAGGATATTGCTAGAAGAAAGTTAATTCCTGCTCATATAGTGCAAGCGCATGATGAAGGAGCAATTCACTGGCATGATATGGATTATACTATATCACCAATGTTTAACTGTTGTTTAATAAACTTAGAAGATATGTTTACGAACGGTACAGTAATAAATGAAAAATTGGTTGAAGAGCCTAAAAGCTTTGGAACTGCATGTACAGTTGCAACACAAATAATAGCTCAAGTTTCATCTAATCAATATGGTGGACAAAGTATAACAATTAAGCATTTAGCTAAATATCTTAAGGTTACAGAAGAAAAATCATATAAACACTATATGGAAATGCTTAATGATGAGGTTCTTGCTACAAAGTTAGCTAAAGATGCAAAAATGAAGGAACTTAAAGATGGAGTTCAAACGATAAGATATCAATTATCTACATTACAAACGACGAATGGACAGGCTCCTTTTTCCACTATTTATCTGGAAATAGAAGAAGGTCATCCTTATGAAGAAGAGATGGCTATGATTTGTGAAGAAATGATAAGACAAAGACTTGAAGGGATGAAAAACTATAAGGGTCAAGAAATTGGAGAAGCATTCCCTAAGTTAGTTTACTTATTAGATGAGCATAATTGCCTTGAAGGCGGTAAATATGATTATATAACTAAGCTTGCAGCTAAATGTACAGCTAAAAGATTAGTGCCAGATTATCAAAGTGCTAAGATAATGAGAGAAAATTATGAAGGAAACACTTTCCCTCCTATGGGTAAAACTATTGCCCATATAAAACCTTGTGAACCATTAAAAATGGGTGTGTAATTTACTTTATATTTTAAAGTAGCAATAGGAAATGATTGCATAAAATTATGCTAACTGGGGAATCTAAGTCTTATATAGATATGACAATCCAGTGCCAAGCTAAATAATTTTTGGAGGTCCTCATGATAATATATAAGATAACTTGTATAGTCAATAACAAAGTTTATATAGGGCAAACTAGTGAAACTTTAAAGTAACGTTTTAGTAGACATATGGGGTACCAAAAAGAAGAACATGATACTAAATTTTATAGAGCAGTAAGGAAATATGGAAGAGATAAATTCTATAAAAGAATTACAGAGATACCATGGTAATAGCTAGGTGTAAAGGTAAAACTAAATCACCGTATAAAGGCTATAATTTTAAGTATTATGAAGATTATTTAGAAGGTCAATCGACTATCGAAAGTATAGCTAAAGAGAAAAACTTTAGTGAATAAACGAGTAGAGTACAAGTGAATTAAGTCATTTGGAAGTGCAAGGCTTCTAGTGTGTGGTAAAAATGCACTAGTTGAAGATATAGTCAGAGTGAGTAACCAGTATAGAAATATACATCTCGCTTGTGTAGATCACATCTATCTCCTAAAAAGGTAAATGGAGAATATAAGTGGTATGGAAGATTTAACCAAGGGGTAGTTAGTTTGAATTTACCACAAATTGCAATTATAGCTGATAAAGATATGGAAATGTTTTGGGAAATGTTAGATCAAAGATTAGATCTTTGTAAAGATGCATTAATAACAAGACATAAGATGTTACTTGGAGTAACTTCAGATTCAAGTCCAATACATTGGCAACATGGAGCTATAGCAAGACTTAAAAAAGGTGAAAAGATAGATAAACTATTAAAAAATGGTTATTCAACTCTTTCACTTGGATATGTTGGTATAGCGGAAATGGTTCAAGCAATGCTTGGAGTAAGCCATACTTCTGAAGAGGGAGAAAAGTTTGCTTTAGAAGTAATGAATCATATGAAAGAAAAATGTGAAGAATGGAAGGCTGAAACAGGTCTTGGATTTGGATTATATGGAACGCCAGCAGAAAGCTTAATATACAGATTCTGTAGAATAGATAAAGCTAGATTTGGTGAAATATCTAATGTAACTGATAGATTATATTATACAAATTCATATCATGTACATGTTTGTGAAGAAATAGATGCATTTAGTAAGTTAAAGTTTGAATCACAGTTCCACTCAATAAGTAGTGGAGGATGTATTTCTTATATAGAAGTACCAGATATGAATAAAAATGTTGAAGCTGTTGAAGAGATAATCAATTTTATATATCACAACATTCAATATGCAGAAATCAATACTAAATCTGATGTTTGTTTCAAATGTGGATTTAATGGTGAAATGCAATTAGATAAAGAAAGTTTAACTTGGCATTGCCCATCATGTGGAAATGATGATGAAAGCGAATTACAAGTTATGAGAAGAACTTGTGGATATATAGGAAGTTCTTATTGGAACAAGGGAAGAACAGCAGAAATTGGAGATAGAGTTCTTCATTTATAAAAAATGAGAGGGTTACCTCTCATTTTTTGCATAATATATAATTGGACAGGAGTGAAAGTATGAATTATGCAAAAATAAGAAAATTAGATGTTACAAATGGGCCAGGTATACGTACTACACTCTTTGTAAGTGGATGTACTCATAATTGCGAAGGGTGTTTTAATAAAGAGCAACAAGATTTTAATTATGGAAATAAGTTTACTAAAGAAACAGAAGATGAATTTATTCAATTAACTAAAAATAAACAAATAAAAGGTGTAAATATATTGGGTGGAGAACCAATGCAACAAATAATGGATGATACATTACTTAATCTATTAAAAAGAATAAAATTAGAGACAGATAAACCAATATGGCTATGGTCAGGTTATACTTTTGAAGAAATAGTTAATAATCCAAAAAGATTAGAAATACTAAGGGAAGTAGATGTTTTAATAGATGGAAAGTTTCAAGCAGATAAAAGAGATATAATGCTTAAATATAGAGGATCATCAAATCAAAGAGTTATAGATGTTAAAAAATCATTAGAGCAAGGCAATATAGTTGAAATATTGTAAAAATTTAATTAGCAAAATTAATCACAATAATAGTTATAAGGAAAAAGTTCTTTAGTAGCTGTTATTGTGATTTTTTTGAAAATATATAAAAAAAGTTGATTAAATATATTAAAAGAAGTTCAAATTAATTATACTAATAACATGGTAAGTTTTATAAAGAAAGGACTTGAGAAATATGGGGAAATTAAAAAAGTATATTTTTGTTCTATTTCTAATGATGAGTACGGTATTCATATTAATTGGATGTGGAGAGATAAAGCTAAGTAGTGATACTTCTATTAATATAGATGGGACTAGTGATACAAAAATAAAAATATATTATGATGATACTATAAATAAGTTGGTAGATAATGATTTGTTATCTAAAGTTATTGATGAAGTTAAAGATGATATGCCTGATAAAATACACTTTGGAGAAATAACTAAATCAAAGGAAGGAGACTTAAATACAGAAGAAATTAATATATCAACTGATAAAGTTGAAATTAATGAAGTATCAAATTTAAGCAATAATTATTTTAGTATAATTGAAGAAAAGGATAAAGGACTTTTTACTAACGAATATAAAGTAACACTTAAGCTTAATGATAGTGCAATAGATATTATTAGTGATTATATAAATAGCAATATAAATAATAATATAGGATTAAATTTGGGGAATTTAGTGAATAGAAATATATCTAACTTAATAGGTGATGTTCCAGTAGATTTATCAATATCTACGCCAGTTAAAATAGTAGATACTAATTCCAATGAAATAGTAAATGATAAGACTATAAAGTATTACTACACTATTAATGATTTAAATGAAAATAATAGTATAATGATAGGAATTAAAGTTCCTAATATACAAAATATAGTAATTATGTTGGTGATAATTGTTTTAATAATAATAGTAGCAATTATCTATTATATTAAAAGAAGAAAAAAATAAAATTTGTTAATTTTTATGCTATATTAATATGGTTTTTTATAAAATAATATAGAAATAATTCCAAGATTATTATAAACTATTTGTGAATATTTTTAGATAATAATCGGGGGATTAAATATGGAAGGTACAAAAGTAAAAAAGATTAAGCAGTATGGAATTATTATTATAGGGGCATTCTTATTTTGTTTAGGAGTTAATTTGTTTATATCTCCATTAGGGCTATATAATGGTGGGGTAGTAGGTATATCTCAAATAATTAGAACTATTATAGTAGATTATTTTCCAAGTGTAAAAAACTTTGAAATAGCAGGTATAATTAACTTTATTATTAATATACCATTATTACTTATAGCTTATAAAAGCATATCTAAGAAGTTTTTTATAAGAACTGTAGTAAGTGTAATATCGCAGACTATTTTCTTTACAGTAATTACAATTCCAAGTACAGCTATTATAGATGATCCGTTAGCAGCATGTCTTATTGGAGGAATCATTACAGGTGCAGGAATAGGGATTACATTAAAAGCCGGAGGCTCTGGGGGAGGAATAGATATACTAGGGGTATACTTTACTAAAAAATATAAAAACTTCAGTGTTGGAAAGTTAGGTATAATAATAAATGCTATAATTTATGGAATATGTGCAATTTTATTTGAACTACCTACAGCAATATATTCAGTTATTTATACGACATTCTTCTCAATGATAGTTGATAAAATACATTATCAAAATATAAATACTACGGCAATGATTTTCACAAAGATGGAAAATATAGAATGTGGTATAATGAAAGAGATGGGAAGAGGTGTAACTTGTTGGAATGGACAAGGCGCATATACTGGTGAAGAAAGCAAGATACTAGTAACTGTAATTTCTAAGTATGAAATAAATCAATTAAAAAGAATAGTTTTAGAAAAAGATTCTAAGGCATTTATTATATTTAATGAAGGCTTAAATGTTACAGGGAATTTTGAAAAAAGACTTTAAAAACATATAAATAAACAAAGGAGTTATTTACGTATTTTGTAAATAACTCCTCTGTTTATTTAAGGATTTATATTAATTTATTTTTAAAGACGAATTGTCAAGCTAAGTGCAACACTTAGCTTGTTCTTCGTTAAATGCTTCTAACGGTGTCTTGTATCCAAGA
>NZ_JBCOAB010000074.1:0-12405 GCF_040227035.1 Clostridium sp. RTP31139st1_H3_RTP31139_211217 | reverse complement strand
TACAATTATTTTTTTGAAAATATAGAAAAAGAGCTATCGCTAGCGGATTTTTTTACCCGCTATTGCGACAGCTTCTTATTTTTAATATATCTTTTAAATATTGCAAGATAAACTCCGTTGTAGGAATATATTAACAAATATTTTACAGTATGTTAATATATTAATTAGGTGCCAGTAAATGATATGTGAGGTATTTAATGAATAAAAAGTTTGAAATTATAACGGCTGGGTTGGTAGTTATAGTTGTAATTGGGGCAATAATATTTGCTAATGTGAAAGGGACATTAAATAAAGGCAAAGATATATTTGATGAAAAAGATATTACTAGTTCAAAGTGGAACATATTAAAAGAATTTATACCAAATGATGATCTTGTTAAATTTAATATAGATGCACCTAATGCATCTTTAGAGATTATAAAAACTGATGAAAAGGAAATAAAAATTCAATGTACTAATAATGATAATAGCCAATATAAAATAAATCAAAAAGGTAATGATATAATAATAGAGAAAAAAGAAAAATTGGAACTATTTAAATGGAATATTAAAGGAGATAATATAAAAATAGAAATACCAAGTACGCTAATAGCAAGCATTGATGCTGATACTTCTAATGGAGCAATAATCTTAAATGATATTGAAGCGAACAATATTTATATGGATACAAGTAATGGAGAAATAATTGTAGAAAATGTTAATGTTAAAGAAGATATAAAAATTGATACATCTAATGGAGGAATTGAAGTTTTAAATGTATCTGCAGAAAATATTATTTTAGATTCAAGTAATTCAGAGGCAATATTAAATAATATAAATGGAAAAAAAATAAAGGTAGATACATCAAATGGGGAAATTAAGGTAAATGAATGTCGAGGTAACAAAGTTGTACTAGATACTTCTAATGGAGAAATAGAAGCATATGAATGCTATGCAAATAATTTAAAGTTAGATACATCAAATGCAGAAATAACATTAGAAAATTTAAAAGATAAGGAGTTTGTAATAGATATTTTAGAAGTAAGTACGAGTAATGCTAGTGAAAACATTAATGCAAAATATAATAATAAAAAATAAATAAGCAAACAAGGAGAGTTATAATGAAAATAAGAAAAGCAACCATAGAAGATGTAAATATAATAGCAAAGTATAACTATAACTTAGCACTTGAAACAGAAGAAAAAGTACTAAATATGGATACAGTAACTAAGGGCGTTGAAGCAATATTAAGAGATTCAACTAAGGGAATTTATCATGTATGTGAAATAGAAGGACAGGTTGTAGGTCAAATAATGTATACTTTTGAATGGAGCGATTGGAGAAATGGAACATTCTTATGGATTCAAAGTGTATATGTTGATAAGAAGTTTAGAGGAAAAGGTATATTTAAAAACTTATATAAATATATAAAAGATATTTGTGATAATGATAAAGATATTTGTGGAATAAGATTATATGTAGAGAAGGAAAATTATGTTGCTCAAAAAACATATAAAAATATTGGTATGGATGAATGTAATTATTATATTTACGAGTATGAAAAATAAATTATAGAAGACTATATATAATTAAATAGCTATAAAGTGAATAAGAACTTTATATATATCATATAAAGGAATAGGGGGTGAAAGTAAAAATGAATACAGCAGAATTAAAGGCAAATGCAAAAGAGCAGTTAAGAGGAAAATGGGCAGTGGCAATTGCTACTGTACTAGTTGCTAATATATTAATCGATTCAGATGTAATGTATAAGGTTAGTGAAAAATTTGGTTTGATTGGATTAAGTATATCATGCAGTTTAATATCATTATTCCTTGGGGGCGTTATTTCAGTAGGGCTTTGTAAATTTTTATTAGATATGACGACTAAAAGAGAAGAGCCAAGATTTGAAACTTTATTTTCTCAATTTAATATTTATCTTAAAACACTAGGATTAAATATACTTATTACATTATCTGTATGTATAGGTACTATATTATTTATAGTTCCGGGAATAATTGTTGGACTTATGTTTTCTCAAAGCTATTATATTTTATCTGAAGATCCTAGCAAATCTATAACACAATGCATAAAAGAAAGTGTTGATATGATGAATGGCCATAAGTGGGACTTATTTTATTTAGAATTAACATTTATAGGATGGTGGCTTCTTACAGCAATAACCGTTGGAATTGCAGGGCTTTGGGTTGCACCATATGT
This sequence comes from Clostridium sp. RTP31139st1_H3_RTP31139_211217, assembly GCF_040227035.1. Taxonomy (NCBI): domain Bacteria; kingdom Bacillati; phylum Bacillota; class Clostridia; order Eubacteriales; family Clostridiaceae; genus Clostridium; species Clostridium sp. RTP31139st1_H3_RTP31139_211217. The sequence goes on along the minus strand of NZ_JBCOAB010000074.1, from coordinate 10,207 downwards.
TAAAGTAACTGAAACTAATTTTTATTTAAGTATAAAAAATAATTAATAAAGTCAAGGCATTAGAGGTTATATAATTTAAAATTATATAACCTCTAATTTTTTATGTATTTAATATAAAAAAAGTAATGTATAAAATATCCTTTAAAATTTGTATAATTATAAAAAATATAATCTACAATTACTAATTTTACAAAGGGTGGGTGATATCATGGCAAAAGAAGCATGTGATAATAGGGTATATATATTGACTAGCAAATTAATGTATCTTTTTATAACTAATATATGGTTTTTGGTAAGTATTTCACCATTTATACTTTATTTCTTTTTATCAGGTGAAAATTTATCTATTCCAATATTAACATTTATAGGAATAGTACTAGGTCCAGCGCTGTCAACAATGTTTTCTGTTACAGGTAGAGCAATGAATGATAAACAAGAAAATGCCACGAAAGATTTCATTCATTTTTATAAACTTAATTTTGGACAAGGTATATTTATTGCAGCCATTATAAATATAATATTAATGGTTTGTTATGTAGATATAGGATTATTTTTTTTAAGTAACATGAAGTTTATTTCTTATATATTAATTGCATTAGCTATATTTATGGGAGCAATATGCTTATATGTTTATCCAATCTTATCAAGAATAAACGCAAAAACAATTGATATATTTAAGATATCCACCAGATTAGTATTTAAAAAGTTATATATAACATTAACTAATATATCAATCTTAATAATAGGTGTAGCTATAGTAGGCTTTACTAACATTTCATTAATTGCAGTGTTGTTTGGTGGGAGTGCAGTATGCTATTTTATTTTAAGAATGGAAGAAAATATTTTAAAAGATGTAGATGCTGAGTTAAAAGAAAAATATTCAAAATAAAAAAAGATATAAGTAAAATTTTTTACTTATATCTTTTTGTTTATAATAATTTTAATGAGTTTATTGAACAATCACCATTAATTAATAAGTATAAATCTTTAATAGAATTAGTAGGATTTAATTTACTTTTACCTATATTTATAGTCTTTTCTAGTTTGATATCTTTTGAAAAACTTCCAATGAAAATAGAGCATAAGCCGCTTTCTAATATAAAATCATTAAAAATTAAATGTAAATGTAGTATGTTAAATATTCAATGTATTTTCTTATCAATACTCTAATTTTTATATGAAAACATATACATTTTTATGGGTATCGAGAAGTTAAGGGCAGGATTAAAATAATATTATCAACTACAGTTTACAGGAATGGAGGAGTAAATAGTGCAAGCAGCAGAAAATATTAACACATCAAACAGAATAGAAGAGGAAATTAGCAAACAAAAAGAAAGAAAAATTACTTGGAAAAAAATTAAAAAGCAAAAATGCTTAATTGCAATGTCATTACCATTTGTAATATGGGTAATAGTTTTCAAGTATCTTCCATTAGCAGGGTGGACAATGGCCTTTCAGGATTATAAACCACAAAATGGATTTTTAGATCAAACATGGGTAGGATTTAAACACTTTATAGCATTATTTAAAGAAGATCAATTTTATCAAGCACTTCAAAATACTTTAGGAATGAGTATTTTGGGACTAGTATTTGGAACAATTGCATCTATAACATTTGCATTGTTATTAAATGAAATAAGATCTTCAAAGTTTAAGAGAACAGCTCAAACAATTTCATATTTACCACACTTTATATCGTGGGTTGTTGCAGCAAGTTTAGTAACAAATATGTTATCAAGTTCAGGGATAGTAAATGAAATATTAATGAAGTTAAATATAATAAGCTCACCAATACAATTTATGTCAACACCAAGCATGTTCTGGGGAGTAGTTACAGCATCAGATGTTTGGAAGGAAATGGGGTGGAATGCAATCATATATCTTGCAGCAATGACAGCAATAGACCCAGAATTGTATAATGCAGCTAAGGTTGATGGAGCAGGCAGATTTAGACAAATGTTTAGTATTACATTACCTTCAATAAAAAGTACAGTATTAGTACTTCTTATAATGAGTATAGGAAATCTTATTAATATAGGATTTGAAAAGCAAATGTTGCTTGGAAATCCGATAGTAGCAAGTAAATCATTAGTTATTGATAAATACGCATTAGATTATGGTATTGGAATGTTTAGATATTCATTTGGTACAGCAATCGGTATTTTCAAATCTGTTGTAGGAATTATCTTAATATTTGCAGCTAATAAAATGTCTAAGAAATTTAATGATGGTGAAGGAAGCTTATTAAGCTAACACAATAAAATTCATTTATAATAATTAAATTATTTGAATTTGATAAGGAGGACAATATGAAAAAGAAAAAATTTAAAATATCCACTTTTGATGTAGTACTAACAATAATAATGTGTTTAATAATAGTAGTAACTGTATATCCTTTTTTAAATGTTTTAGCAGTTTCATTAAATGATGCAGCAGATACAGTAAAAGGTGGAATCTATATATGGCCAAGAAAATTTACATTTGCTAACTATCAACAAGTGTTTTCAGGAAGTAGTAAATTGCCACTAGCATTTTTTAACTCAGTATTAAGAACTGTTATAGGTACACTTACTGGTGTTATAGCAACAGCAATGGTTGCTTATACATTAAGCAGAAGAGATTTCATATTTAATAAATTTGTTACATTATTATTTGTAATAACAATGTATGTAAGTGGAGGATTAATACCAGAATACTTAGTTATAAGAAATCTTGGATTAATAAATAATTTTGCAGTTTATATATTACCAGGGCTTATAAGTGCATTTAATGTAATTGTTATGAGATCCTTTATGGATGGACTTCCAGAAGCACTTTATGAATCAGCTAAAATTGATGGTGCAAATGATTGGACAACATTCTATAAGATAGTAATGCCTTTATGTTTACCAGTTGTAGCAACAATTTCATTATTTATAGCTGTTGGACAATGGAATAGTTGGTTTGATACTTACCTTTATGCAAGAGGAAATAATAGCATGACAACATTGCAATATGAATTAATGAAGATTATTGATAATGCAAGTTCAAATGTAGATATTAATAATCCATTATTACAAAATGCAAGTAAGTCAAATCCACAATCAATTAAGATGGCAATCACAATGGTTGCAACTATTCCAATACTTTTAGTTTACCCATTTGTGCAAAAATACTTTGTAACAGGTATGACTTTAGGTGCAGTAAAGAGTTAATAATAAGATAATTTGTTTTGAATTATCGAGTAAATAAATATAAAATAAAAATATGGTTAATTTAGGGGGAAAAGAAAATGAGAAAACGTAAATTATTATCATTAATTATGGCACTTACATTAACAGCAACTTGCTTTGTAGGATGTGGCTCAAAAGATAATACAGCAAATGAAAAGAGTGAAACACCTCTACTAGACGCAATGGATAAGACGCCTATTACATTAACATTTTTCAATTGTGATTTAAATGAAGATTGGGATTTTACTGATGATGTAGCTAAGAAGATTACTGAATTAACAGGAGTAACTTTAGAGATAACACATCCAGTAGCAGGTGATGCACAAGCAATTCCATTAATGATTGCAAGTGGTGAATACCCAGACTTAATATATGCTAAGGGAGATACAGGTAAGCTTATTGATGCTGGTGCAATTATAAAATTAGATGATATGATTGAAGAAAAGGGAGATAATCTTAAGGCTTTATACGGAGATCAATTAGATAGACTTAGGGCTAGTGCAGATGATCCTAGTATTTATACAGTAGGTACTTATGGTGTTAGTGCAGCGGTATATGAACCAGGTGGAACACTACAAGTTCAACATGATGTATTAAAAGATGCTGGGTATCCAGAAATTAATACAATATATGAATATGAAGAGTTAATTAAAAATTATATAGCAGAAAATCCAACAACTGAAGATGGACAACAAAGAATTGGATTATCATTAATGGCAAGTGACTGGAGATGGTTAATTACTACTGGAAATATAGCATCTGCTGCAATAGGTATTCCAGATGATGGTCAATTCGCTGTAAATGATGAAACAGGTGAAACTACTTATAAATTTACATTACCAGAAATAAAAGAGTATTTCCAATGGTTAAATCATATGAATGACATTGGATTGTTAGATCCAGAATCATTTACTCAAAAAGAAGATACTTATAAAGCTAAGATTTCTTCAGGAAGAGTTGTAGGATTATCAGATGCAGCTTGGGATTATAGTGATGCAGAAAAGACATTACTTTCAGAAGGTAAAGCAGGATCAACTTATGCTAGATTAGCTGTAACAGTAAGTGATGAGTATAAAGACCAATCTTTAAAAGATTATGGATTTGGTGGAGGTTGGGGAATTGCAATCTCTGAATCTTGTGAAAATAAAGAAAGGGCATTTGAATTCCTTGATTGGATGGCATCTGATGAAGCTCAAGTATTATTAAACTGGGGTATTGAAGGTGAACACTATACAATAGAAGATGGTAAAAGAGTGGTTTTACCAGAAGTTCAAGAACAAAAAAATACAGATCCAGACTTCGATAAGAAAACTGGTATTGGTGCATATGTATATCCATTCCCACAAAGAGGTGTTGGAGCTGTAGATTCAACTGGAAATTCCTATACAACTACAACTATTGAAAGCGTTGTTGCTAACTACAATGATGCACAAAAAGAAACACTAGCTGGATATGGAATAGATAATTTTACTGAAATGTTCCCATCATCAGAGGAATTAGGAATTTCTAAGCATGGACAAGTATGGCAATATACTATTCCAAGTGATAGTGATATATCTATAATTCAACAAAAGTGTGATGATTATATTCAACAAGCAATAACACAAGCTATTTTAGGAAAACCAGCAGATTTTGATAAGGCTTGGGATGAAATACAAAAAACATTAGTAAGCTATGGTGTAGATACTTTAAATGAAGAGATGACAGCTTTAACTAAAGAAAGATTAGAATTATGGAATGAATAAAATATAATTAGAAAAAGGAGCCAAAGGGCTCCTTTTTCTAATTACTGGATATTTCAATACAATAATTTATAGGGATAAGCACTAATTTTTAAGATAAAATATATGAAATTTGTATGGTATACGATTACAAGTATGCCTTTTATAATTAACATATAAAAATTATTATAAGCAAGACAAGAGGAGTGAATATAATGAAATTCAGTAATGGATGTTGGTTAAATAAAGATGGAATAGTAAGATATAGTCCACAAGAGGTTTATAGTAGCAAGATAGAAGAAAAACTTTTAACACTTTATGCTCCATGTAACAAAATAAATCATAGAGGAGATACACTTGGTGGACCAGTTATTACTTATAAAATATCTTCTCCAATGAAAAACATATTAAGAATTAGAGCTTATCATTATATGGGTGTACAAAATAAAAGTCCAAAATTTGAAATATATGAAGATAATAACTTTAGGCCAGAAATAATTGAAAATGATGAAATTATTACAGTTAAATCTGGAGATTTAAAGGTAAATATAAATAAAGAGTATTTTAGTATGGAATTTTTCAATGGAGATAAATACTTAACAAAGAGTGCTAATAGAAGTTCTTCTTATTATAAAGAAGAAGGAGAAGAATTCCTAAACAGCGGTTCAGTTGGAACTTTTATGAGAGATCAGTTAGCTTTATCAGTTGGTGAGGCTGTATATGGATTAGGTGAAAGATTTACTCCATTTGTTAAGAATGGACAATCGATTGATATATGGAATGAAGATGGAGGTACAAGCACAGAACAAAGTTATAAAAATATACCATTTTATATTACTAATAAAGGATATGGAGTATTTGTAAATCATCCAGAAAGAGTATCTTTTGAAGTTGGATCTGAATTAGTTACAAAGGTACAGTTTAGTGTTCCAGGAGAATATTTAGATTACTTTATTGTAACTGGAGATGATATGAAGGAAGTTTTGGAAAACTATACGTCATTAACTGGTAAGCCAGCACTTCCACCAGCATGGTCATTTGGATTATGGCTTACAACTTCATTTACGACTAATTATGATGAAAAGACAGTAACAGAATTTGTTGATGGAATGGCAGAAAGAGATATTCCGCTTCATGTATTCCATTTTGATTGCTTCTGGATGAAAGGATTTAATTGGTGCAACTTTGAATGGGATAATGAAGTATTCCCAGATCCAAAGGGAATGCTTGAAAGATTAAAAGCTAAAGGATTAAAGATTTGTGTTTGGATTAATCCATATATTGCTCAAGAGTCTTCATTATTTGAAGAGGGTGTAGAAAATGGATACTTTATAAAGAAAACTAATGGTGATGTATGGCAATGGGATATGTGGCAACCAGGAATGGCTATAGTCGATTTTACAAATCCAGAGGCTTGTAAATGGTATGCTGATAAATTAAGAGCATTAATGGATATGGGAGTAGATTGTTTCAAGACGGATTTCGGCGAAAGAATACCTCATGAATGTATGTATCATGATGGTTCAGATCCAGTTAAGATGCATAACTATTATACTCAAATGTACAATAAGGTAGTATTTGATGTAATTAAAGAAGTTAAAGGTGAAAATGAAGCTGTATTATTTGCTAGATCAGCAACTGCAGGTGGACAACAATTCCCTGTACACTGGGGTGGAGATTGTACATCAGAATATGAATCTATGGCAGAAAGCTTAAGAGGAGGATTATCACTTTGTCTTTCAGGATTTGGATTCTGGAGTCATGATATAGGTGGATTTGAAAGTACTTCAACACCAGATGTTTATAAGAGATGGGCAGCATTTGGACTTTTATCATCACATAGTAGATTACATGGAAGTACTTCTTATAGAGTGCCATGGCTTTATGACGAAGAAGCTTGTGATGTAGTTAAATTCTTTACAAACTTAAAATGTAGCATAATGCCTTACCTATTTAAAACTGCAAATGATGCAGCAACAAAGGGAATTCCTACAATGAGAGCAATGATTTTAGAGAATCAAAATGATCCAGCTTGCAGATATTTAGATAAACAATATATGCTAGGAGATTCTATTTTAGTGGCTCCAATATTTAATGAAGAAGGTATTGCAGAATATTATTTACCACAAGGAACATGGACAAACTTCATAACTGGAGAAAAATATGAAGGTGGAAAATGGATAACTGAAAAACATGGATATTTAAGTATTCCAATGATGGTTAAGGAAAACAGTATAGTTCCAGTAGGAGCTAATAATCAAATACCTGATTATGATTTTGGAAAAGATGTTACTTTAGAAGTATTTGAATTATTAAACGGAAAAGAAGCAAGTGCACAGGTATTAAATAAAGATTCAGAAGTAGTGTTAACTGCTACAGCTTTAAGAACAGAAAATACAATAGAATTTAATGTAGAAGCAAATGATGCTTATAGTATAGTTCTTAGAGGAATTAATGAAATTTCAAATGTAGAAGGTGCAAGTTTTGAATTATCAGATAAGGGAATTAAACTTATACCAAATGGAAATGTAACTAAGATAGTTTGTAACATGTAAGTGAAACTCCAAATTTGAATTTGGATACTTGAACTTACTCAGCGACTAAAAGGAGTCGAGTTTCCTTAAGTGAAACTCCAAATTTTAATTTGGGCAGTTGAACTTACTCAGCGACTAAAAGGAGTCGAGTTTCCTTTAAAAAATATTATTTTTAAACAGAGTTAAAGGTTGAGAAGGAAAAAGTAAAGCTGGGCTCAGCTTTACTCTCAATCTTTAACTCTTAAATTTTATAAAAAATAGGAGGGTGTTTTAGTATGGAAAAAGAGAAAATAAATTATGAAAAAATAGAAGAAATAATATCAGAACTTAAATTAGAAGAAAAGGTAGCAATGGTCCATGCTGCAGGATTATTTAGAAATGGAAGTGTAGAGAGATTAGGAATTCCTTCATTATATATGTCAGATGGACCAATGGGAGTAAGAAATGAATTTCCAAATGCAAGCTGGGTGCCAGTAGGAAATACTGATGATTATGTAACTTATTTACCATCTATTTCAGCACTTGCTTGCACATGGAATAGAAATTTAGCTTATGAAGAAGGAAATATTTTAGGTAAGGAAGCAAGGGGACGTGGAAAGGATATAATTTTAGCCCCAGGAATCAATATAGTAAGAAGTCCTTTAGGAGGAAGAAACTTTGAATATATGTCGGAAGATCCTTATTTAACAGCACAATTAGCAGTACCTTATATTAAAGGTGTTCAAGAAAATGATGTTGCTGCTTGTGTAAAGCATTTTGCTGTAAATAGTCAAGAAACTGAAAGATTAAATGTTGATGTAGTAATTGATGAAAGAGCAGTTAGAGAAATTTATTTACCTGCTTTTGAGGCTGCTGTAAAGGAAGGAAATTCTTACTCTATAATGTCTGCTTATAATAAGCTTTGGGGACTACATTGTTCACATAATAAATGGCTTTTAAGAGATGTATTAGAAAAAGAATGGGGGTATGATGGCGTATTAGTATCAGATTGGAGTGCAATTAGTGATACTAAACTTGCAGCTGAAGCAGGAATGGATATAGAAATGTCTGTAACAGATAATTTTGATGAATACTTCTTTGCTAATCCTTTAATTAAAGCTGTTAAAGAAGGAGAAATAAAAGAAGAGTTAATAGATGAAAAGGTTAGAAAAATATTAAAGTTAATGTATAGATTAAATATGTTCTCAGATGAAAGAAAATCAGGAGAATATAATAGTTTTGAAAGTAGACGAAAAACTCTTGATATTGCAAGAGAATCAGTTATTTTATTAAAAAATGAAGAAAATTTATTGCCATTAAGCAAGAAAGTTAAAAAGGTAGCTGTAATAGGTCAAAATGCAAATATAAGACATTGCGAAGGTGGAGGTTCAGCTGAGGTTAAATCATTATATGAAGTAACTCCATTAATGGGAATAAAAATGCTTTTAGGTGGAAATTGTGAAGTGGCTTATGCTAAAGGATATACACATGATTTTAATAAAAGAAAAGCAGTAAATGAAGAAGCAATTGAGTTAGCAAAGAATAGTGATGTGGTTATCTTTATTGGTGGATTAAAGCATACTAAAGAAGATTTTTCGTTATTCCAAAATGCACTTCATTCAACAAAAGAAGATAATATGGTTGTTAATATAGATAGTGAAGGTAATGATAAAACTGATATGAAGCTTCCATATAATCAAGATGAAATTATTAATAGTTTATTAGAAGTAAATCCTAATACTATAGTTGTTATTACAGCAGGATCTCCTGTTGATATGAGTTCTTGGGTAGATAAATCTAAGGCATTAGTTAATGTTTCTTACAATGGAATGGAAGGGGGAAGAGCTTTAGCAGAAGTTCTATTTGGTGATGTAAATCCATCAGGAAAATTAACAGTAACAATACCTAAAAAGTTAGAGGATTCACCAGCACATAGTATTGGAGAATTTCCAGGCAAAGCACAAGTAAGATACGATGAAGGAATATTCGTAGGATATAGATATTTCTCAACATATGATGTAGAGCCACAATTTGTATTTGGACATGGACTTTCTTATACAGAATTCCGATATAATGATATAAAAGTAAATTTAACTGAAGAAAATGAAAAAATAAATGCCACAGTAAAATTTAAAGTAACTAATATAGGTGAAAAAGAAGGGGCAGAAGTAGCACAAGTTTATGTTAATGATGTAGAAAGTAGTGTAAAGAGACCAGTTATAGAATTAAAGGGATTTGAGAAAGTTAGATTAATGCCAGGTGAAAGTAAAGAAGTTACAATTAATTTGGATAAAAAGTCTTTTGCATTTTACAGTGATGAAGAAAATTCTTGGATAGTAGAAGATGGTAAATTTAATATATTAATAGGCTCTTCATCTACAGATATTAGATTAGAAGAATCAATTAATATAAAATCAAAATATAAATTTTGAGGATAAATATTATGAGTGATAAATTAAAATTATGGTATAAAGAAGCAGCAACGGAATGGGTAGAATCACTTCCACTTGGAAATGGAAGATTAGGAGCAATGGTGTCAGGAGATGTATATAATGAAAGAATTGCTTTAAATGAAGATACATTATGGACAGGTATTCCTAAAGATAACAATAATCATGAAGCTATTAATTATATAGATGAAGTAAGAAATTTAATTTTAAATGAACAATATTATGAGGCACAAGGAGCTGTCGCAATAGCGGGTAAAAAAATCCGCTAGCGATAGCTCTTTTTCTATATTTTCAAAAAAATAATTGTA
>NZ_JBCOAB010000073.1:11607-12565 GCF_040227035.1 Clostridium sp. RTP31139st1_H3_RTP31139_211217 | reverse complement strand
CAATTATTTTTTTGAAAATATAGAAAAAGAGCTATCGCTAGCGGATTTTTTTACCCGCTATTGCGACAGCTCCTTTTTTATTGAGGGATTCAAACATTAAAATTAAAAGTAGAAGGTTAAATGAGATTAATTTTTAGTAAGATACTAATATAATAGCTAAATTTCAATAATTGTTACATTAATATTAGAAAATTTAACAGGACAATTTGATTTGTTTATTAAACTTATAGTAGTACATGTTGAAGTTCTTATTATCGCTAAACCAATTATTTTTATTACTTCATTATTTGAAAATATTGTGGCAGAGTCCATTCCTGGATAAGGGTATCCATCTACTAATAGCTCTACATCAACTTTACTTTCATTAGAAATATCAAAATTAGTAGCATTTAAAGTACAGTTGAACATAAATGATTTCTTTGCAGATAAGTTGATAATTGGAGAGTTATTCATGTGCCTAATATTATAGCCTCTTTTTTGGATGTTTTTTGATAAAGAAATTAGTTGATTTTTTTGTTTAATTTCTATATTGGCTGTATTAATATATAAATAACTTTTTTCACATTGTGGAATATAGCATATTCTACAACAACCATCTGCGCCTGCAGGACCAGTAGGACCAGTTGGGCCTATAGAACCGGGAATTCCGGGAGTACCAGTACATCCAGTAGGACCGGTACAACCAAAGCAGCCTGGGAGACCAGTAGGTCCAGTAGGTCCAGTATTACCGGGAGTACCAGTAAAACCAGTACATCCAGTAGGACCGATAGCACCAAGAATACCAGGAGGACCAGTAGGTCCAGTTGGACCCGTATCACCGGGAGTACCAGTAAAACCAGTACATCCAGTTGGACCAGTGGCACCAAGAATACCAGTAGGACCAGTTGGACCAGTGGGACCAGTAGGACCGATAGCACCAAGAATACCAGGAGGACCAGTAGGTCCAGTTGGACCCGTA
>NZ_JBCOAB010000073.1:0-11511 GCF_040227035.1 Clostridium sp. RTP31139st1_H3_RTP31139_211217 | reverse complement strand
CGTATCACCAGGAGTACCAGTAAAACCAGTACATCCAGTAGGGCCTATAGGACCAATAATACCAGTGGGACCAGTAGGACCAGTAGGACCTGTATCACCAGGAGTACCAGTAAAACCAGTACATCCAGTAGGACCGATAGCACCAAGAATATCAGGAGGACCAGTAGGTCCAGTTGGACCCGTATCACCAGGAGTACCAGTAAAACCAGTACATCCAGTAGGGCCTATAGGACCAATAATACCAGTGGGACCAGTAGGTCCAGTAGGACCTGTATCACCGGGAGTACCAGTAAAGCCAGTACATCCGGTAGGACCAATAGCACCAAGAATACCAGGAGGACCAGTAGGTCCAGTAGGGCATGGACTACAATCTGTATCTATTACCATAGTATAAACTGTATTAGAAATGATATTAGTTTCATCACCAGTAGTTCCATAGAAGAGTCTACAAAAATTTATGATTTCAGTACCATTTTCAGTATTATTATTAATTTTTACATTAAAAGTTATAGTAACAGCTTCATTTATGCCTAGTGAAGGGATTATCGTTTCAATATAACCAGGCTGTCCGATATTAGTAAATTGCATATTATTTACTGTTAAACTATTAGCAACATAGGTTGTATTGGCAGGAATTTCATCATAAAAATATAAATTAGTGATTTCAGTATTGCTAGTATTTTCAAAGGTTATAGTATATAAAAGAATATCACCAGGTTTAGCTACATATTTATCAACAGATTTTTTTAAATTTGTAATAGGACTTTCAATTAATTCATAAAGAGTAATATCATCTATAATAAAATCATTTCCAGTTGCAGCAGCACCTTCACTAATAAAAGAAATTGTAATAGTTGTCTTAGTATCTAAATTATTTTTACCATCAATTATGCTAGTACCAGAATTTAACATTGTACCTATCTGATTCCAAGTGGGGATTTTTTTTACTTTAAAATTTCCTATTAAATTATCATTAAAAATAGGAGTTGAGCTTCCTTCTTCTGTTATTTCAACTCTCAATTTGGGCAAAGCAGCACTAGGAAAAAGGTCTATATTACAAATCCATGCTGAAAAAAAATAATTAGTATTTTCCTTAAGAGTAACATCACTTTTAAAAATAAATTCACCTGGATAAGCTCCATTTACAATTAGCATACTACTAGTTTCATCACCAGATTTGTGGTCGGAAACATTAAACCAGCCACCAGTAGACCAACCACAAAAATTAGAATTAGCTATTGTATTACTTAAAGAATATTGACCATTATATGGTGGGCAGGTTGGATAACCACCATGGGTACAAGTACATAATTCACCAGGTTCGTCATTTTGACAAGCAAGATTAGGGTCACTAGTTTGAGTTGCAGGATTATGTTCATACTGGACATATTGAAAGCTTTCTCCAAAACCTGAATAAGGATTTGAAGCAGGACTAGTTTGTACAGGGGTTCCATTTGGCAAATTACCAAATGTACCATTATCAGCACCAGTAAATAAATTACTTCCAGTAATAACATACTTACCTAAAGAAAGTGGAATATCATTAACAAAAACATCAATAAAAGAAATATTATCAATATCTTCTGTTAATGTATCAATAAAAACTGTATTGGGTGATATTGAACAAATTCTATTAGAGTCTGATGGAGCATTAGCAACTTGAGAAATATATGGGTCAATTGGAGTTATGGATATCTCCTTAGAGTCATTCCAATCTCCAGTAGAAGATATTTCACCTAGATATTGTCCCGCTTCAACAACTCGATAACTATTATTAGAAGGTACGTTTATAAAAGTGAACCTTCCGTTAATATCAGTTTTCACAACAATTCCAGTTTCTGTTACTACGCCGTAAATATTTTTGTCCCCTTGAATTTGTAATGCAATTGTAACATTAGGCATAGGAGTATTTATTACATCTTTATAGGGTCCACCGTTATTGTGTACAACTGTTCCTGAAATTGTATATATATTTACATTTTCGTTAATTAAAGAATATTTTTTTGAATTAGTCATAAAAAGCACCTACAAAATTTTCTATAATAAGATATTATATGAATATATCTATGAAAATTTCATGTAACTATTTAATATGGTACAGTAATTTAATAAATTTAATGAGTAAACTTTTCATTAAGCTTAACTTATAAATATAAAAAAATCAGCTACAAATTAAGTTTTGTAGCTGATTTTTTATCTAACCCGCTTGAATCATCTCCTTTCTAGAGAAGAAATACTTTTAGGAGTAAATAAAAATTAATTTTTGACTATTCAATTAAAATTTGAGTACTATTATTTGTAGTTACTTCCTTCTTAGGCAATTCAATATTTAAAACACCATTATCGAATTTAGCTTTAATTGAATCTTTATTTACATTGCTAATATAAAATGCCCTTGAAACTGATCCATAGCTTCTTTCACGTCTTATATAATTATCTTTCTTTTCTTCAGATTCATTATTTCTTGTTGCAGAAATAGTTAAATAATTATTATTGTAATCAATTTTTATATCTTCTTTCTTAACACCAGGTAATTCAGCATGAACAATATATTCCTCTGGAGTTTCCTTTATATCAGTTTTGAAGCTTCCACTAGAATTAAATTCTGATAGCATATCATCATTAAAGAAATCATTGAACATGTCATTAATTGTTAATCCTCTACTATTTTCTCCATTATTAAATTTAAAAGGTACTAAACCAAACATACAAAGACCTCCTTATACTAAAATTCTAAATTTTAATTTAGTTAATTCAACTTACTTCCTAAAGTAATAGTTAGGAATGAAGTTCATTTAATAAATTAATTTTGTGAAAGTTCAAAAGTAGTTTTTAGTAAGCTTAATTGAATTTTCAGTGTGAGAAGTTTATTATTTATTACTTCTCTTATCTCTTTGTACAAGTACATTATAAGATTAAAGTCAAAGAAAGTCAAAGTTTAAAATGAAGAGGTTTGGTTTGATTTATTTAGAAAATTAAAGAGTTAGTTTGATAAAATTTAATTTTAAAAAATTTTTTATATATTTCAATAAATTTAAATAAAAATCAATATTTCTAAAAACTATTTTTAGGAATGTAAAGAAAAAATATTATTTGGGGATATAAAATGTACATTTACTATTAATCCACTATTATAAAATTCAGATATCCATGTTACTATTAGGTGGACAAGTTGTTAGAGACGTAAAAGTACAAGACGACTAAAAATGAGTTAAAGATATTAACTCAAATTATAGGAGGAATGGAAATGAAATCAAAAATAATTTCACTAGTATTATTAGGAAGTATATTTGTAGGAGGAGTACAAGCCCATGCAGAAACTATTGATAATAGTTCAAATTCTAAAATGGTAAGTACATCTACTAGTTATAGATATAATAGACATAATAAACATAATAATAATCAAAATAAGCCATCTACTGGCAATACTTCAACATCTACTGGTAACACCTCAACATCAAATGGAGGAAATACTAGTAACAATACTCAAACAGGTTATAGTACAGTTGTAAATGATCAATTCATGGCACAAGTTGAACAAGCCATATTTAATAAAGTAAATGAAGAAAGAGCAAAAGCAGGAGTTGCACCATTAACATATAATACAACAATGGAAAAGTATGCTAGAATTAAGTCTCAAGATATGGGAGATAATAATTACTTTAGTCATACTGATTTAAGTGGTAACTATATAACTACAAAAATGAAAGCTGATGGAGTTACATATAGAGCTTGGGGAGAAAATATCGCTTATATAGGGGGAATTTCAGACCCAACAGCATTAGCAAATCAATTTATGACTAACTGGATGAATTCACAAGGTCATAGAGAAAACATATTATCTACAAACTTTAGTAGTATTGGTGTAGGTGTATATAAGATAGGTAATAAGGTATATGCAACTCAAGAGTTTTACAAATAGAAAATAAATTTAGAATATATAATTAAATAGTACAATAATAGGAAGCTATAAGGTGATTTAAATATAATATCATCTTATAGCTTTTTTGTTATAGTCAAACCTTAAATTTATATTGGAATAAATGGTATTTTTTTCTTATATAAAAAAATACAAAAATATAATATAATGTATTTAATTCTAAAAAATAATAAATTCAAAAGAAAAAATGTATTAATAGGTCAATAATATGGAGGGAATATGGTAGATTATAGAGAGGTTTTTAGAAAAATGCCCATGCCAGTTTTATTTGTAAAATATAAATTAATCTCAAATGAGCAATTTAAAATGAAAATAGAATTTATTAATGAAGAAACACTTTCATTTTTGAATAAAACTTCTGAAGAGCTTATAAATAAGGAGTTTTTTGATATTTTACCAGAGTTTAAAGATGATAAAAATTTTACATATAAAATACAAAATATGGATAGTGATAATATAATATATACTAAATATGTTAGAAGTTTAAATAATTTTATTAAGATTACGATACAGAAAATAAATGATGAAAGCTTTATTTTTTATTTAGAATGTTGTATAGAAAAGAGAGTTCTAGATAATATCAAGAAAAAGGGTAATATTTTCTTCGTTAAGGATAAAGATAATAAATACATGTATAGTAGTTACTCTTATAAAGAACTTTCAGGAAATGCTAATATAGATATTTATGGATTAACAGATTTTGATCTATATGGAGCGGAGATTGGAAGTAAATATTTTGAAGCAACTAAAGAGTTTATTGATTCAAAACAAACTTATACTAAAGAAAATTGCAATTTAAATAATAATGTGTATTTATTAAATAAATATTCAATATTGAGCGATGATGAAGTTGTAGGAGTTATAGGGGTTCTTGAAACTATTGAAGGGAAATTAGAAAGAATATCTGATGGTGGTGTTATTGCTGAAATATTAAATAATAGTTCGGAACATATAGTTTTTAAAGATGTTAATGGTATATATTTAGATTGTAATGATAGTTTTTTAAAAGATTTGAATGTTAAGCGTGAAGATATTATAGGAAAAGCTAATTGTAATGTAAAGGCTTTAAGTTCAATAAATGATAGTTCAATTAAAACAGACTTAGCAGTAATTAATGAAAAGAAAAGAATAATATATACTCAAGAAATAAATATTGATGAACAGGTTAAGGAGTTTGAAATTATTAAAGAACTATTTTTAGATAGTTATGGAAATGTAGCAGGAGTTATCGCAACAGGAAGAGATGTTTCTCATAGAAGAGAAATTGAAAAATTACAGCAAGAATTCTTTGTAAATATATCTCATGAATTAAGAACTCCTTTAAATTTAATTTTTAGTTCATTACAAATAATTAAATTTATTAAAAAGGAATCCTGTGAAAAAGCAAGGGAATTTAATAAATATATAAATATAATAGAACAAAATTCAAAAAGATTATTAAAGTTAGTTAATAACTTAATTGATTCTACAAAAATGAAGTGCGGATATTATAAATATAATCCCAAAAATGGGAATGTAGTAAGTTTCATAGAAGATATTTCTATGTCAGTAGCTGAATTTGCTAAACAAAATAATATTGATTTAATTTTTGATACTAATGTAGAAGAAAAAATAATGGCATTTGATTTTGAAAAGCTGGAAAGAATAATGCTTAATTTGCTTTCAAATAGTATAAAATATAATAAAGCAAATGGAAAAATAGAAGTATTATTAAATGATTGTGGTGATAGTTTTAATATAGCTGTAAGAGATACTGGAATAGGTATACCAAGTGATAAATTTGAATATATCTTTGAAAGGTTTAGGCAAGTTGAAAATAGACTTAGAAAGTCTAATGAAGGTAGTGGAATAGGCTTATCTCTTGTAAAGGACTTAATTGAAATACAGGATGGAATTATAGAAGTTAAAAGTGAACTAGGTATTGGTAGTGAGTTCAAAATAAAATTACCAGTAAAGGTTTTAAGTGAAGAGCATGATTTTAATAAAGAATATTTTGATAATGATTCTAACGATTTGGTTAAGAGGATGAATATAGAGTTTTCAGATATATATTTATAAATAATTAATATATAAATAAATAATAAAAGCAGCCACAAATTAAGAATTGTGGCTGCTTTAAGCTTTTTAAAACAATGGAATCATCTTCTTTCTGGAGTCATTATTAATTGGGCTATTCAATTAAAATTTGAGTACTATTATTTGCAGTTAATTCCTTTTTAGGTAACTCAATATTTAAAACGCCATTATCGAATTTAGCTTTAATTGAATCTTTGTTTACATTGCTAATATAGAATCCTCTTGAAACTGAGCCATAGCTTCTTTCACGTCTTATATAATTATCTTTCTTTTCTTCAGATTCGTTATTTCTTGTTGCAGAAATAGTTAAATAGTTATTATTATAATCAACTTTTATATCTTCTTTCTTAACACCAGGTAATTCAGCATGAACAATATATTCTTCAGGGGTTTCCTTTATATCAGTCTTGAAGCTTCCACTAGAATTAAATTTTGATAACATATCATCATTAAAGAAATCATTGAACATGTCATTAATTGTTAATCCTCTATTATTTTCTCCATTATTAAATTTAAAAGGTACTAAACCAAACATACAAAGACCTCCTTATACTAAAAATTTAAATTTTAATTTAGTTAATTCAACTTACTTCCTAAAGTAATAGTTAGGAATGAAGTTCATTTAATAAATTAATTTTGTGAAAGTTCAAAAGTAGTTTTTACTAAGCTTAATTGAGCTTTCTATTTGAGAAGTTTATTCATTCTTTATTTATTACTTCTCTTATCTCTTTGTACAAGTACATTATAAGATTAAAGTCAAAGAAAGTCAAAGTTAAAAATGAAGAGATTTAGTTAGATTTATTTAGAAAATTAAAGAGTTAGTTTGATAAATTTTAATTTTAAATAAATATTTATATATTTGAAGAAAATTAAATAAAAATGATTAACGTATTTGCAAATGGGGCAGGGGTTCGATATCAAAAGTATGGAGCAACATTTGAGCATTTAGCTTCTTGGGGATTTGTAGCAATAGGAAACGATGATGCTAATTCTGCAAGCGCTAAATCTTCATCAATTACATTAGATTATATTTTATCATTAAATAGTAATGAAGAAAGTATATTTTTTAATAAATTAGATACAGCAAATGTAGGAATTTCAGGACATTCACAAGGAGGTGTAGGAGCAATAAATGCTGTAACTGAATTTGATAATAGTAATGTATTTACATCAATTTATACTGCAAGTACAACATCGATTGAATTAGCTAATACTCTTGAATGGAATTATGATGTAACCAAAATATCAATACCTTATTTTATGGTAGCAGGTACAGGTAAGGCTGATGCTGAAACAATAGCACCGCTAGATTCTATGGTTAAAAATTATATGAATTTAAATAGTGATATTAAATCAGTTATGGCAAGAAGAAAAAATACTGATCATGGGGACATGCTCCTTTATGCTGATGGCTATATGACAGCTTGGTTTAGATATACTTTAATGAATGATGAGGAAGCTAGCAAAGTATTCTTAGGAGATTCAGCTGAAATATTAAGTAATTCAAATAATTGGCAAGATGTAATGATTAAATAGAAATAAATATATTGATTATGAAGTTGGATATACTAAAAAGGAATATATTATTATCCATAAAATGCAATAATGTTATCAGTTTAATATGATAATATTATTGCATTTTTTTGTTTAAAAATATATTTATATCTTATTACTTATTTCGACAAAGTGAAGTGATGATATTTGCTATAATTAATAAAAATAGGTAAAAATAAAGGAGGGGTAGTTTTGGGGATAATTATAATTTTAATAATTATAATGTTAATTATTAAATTTAATGGTGCAAAAATTAAAGGTAATGTTGGCGAAAAAAGAGTAGCTAATATACTATCAACTTTAGATAATACAAAATACAAAGTTATAAATAATTTGATGATAAGAACAGAAAGAGGTACTACACAAATAGATCATGTTGTTATTTCTATATATGGAATTTTTGTGATAGAAACAAAAAATTATAAAGGATTAATATTTGGTAGTGAAAATGATGAAAATTGGACACAAGTAATTTATAAGAATAAAGGAAAATTTAGAAATCCTATAAAACAAAATTATGGACACGTATTATCAATAAGGGAAAGATTAAGCCTTGATAGTAGTACTAATATTAATCCAATAGTGGTTTTTACTAATAGGGCTACATTAAAGGTTAATACGAAATCGCCAGTTATGTATGATAATAATGTTATTGACTATATAAGAAGTTGTAATTCTATTGTAATGTCAATAGATATGGTAACTAGGATATATTATGATTTACTTATGTTTAATATTGATTCTAAAGATGTAAGAAAAGAGCATGTACATAATATAAAAAGTAATTTAAGTGAAAGAGAAAAAAAGATACAAAATAACATATGTCCTAGGTGTGGCAAGGCGCTTGTAATGAGAAATGGAAAGAATGGACGTTTTATAGGCTGTAGTGGGTTTCCTAAATGTAGATTCATAAGAAATTAATATAGATAGTAAATAAGAAAAATACAATAATAGGTTAATAATGTGGAGGAAAGCATGGTAAATTATAAAGATGTTTTTAGAAAAATACCTAAACCAGTTTTGTTTATAAAGTATGAATTAAACAAAGATAAGAATACTACAATGAAGATAGAATTTATTAATGACGAAGCACTTTCATTTTTTAATAAAACTTCTGATGAGCTTATCCATAAAGATTTCTTTGATGTTTTACCAGAATTTAAAGATGACAAGAACTTTATAAATAGGATAGAGAGTATAGAGAATGATAATATAGTATGCACTAAATATATTAGGAGTTTAGTGAATTTTATTAGCATTACTATACAAAAAATAGATGAAAAATATTTTGCTTTTTATTTAGAGCATTGTATAGAAAAGAAAATTTTTGATGAAATTAATGAGCTAGGTAATATTTTCTTTATAAAAGATAGAGAAAATAGATACATGTATAGTAGTGATTTATATAATGAATATGAAGGGCATCCAAATCTTGATATGTATGGATTAACAGACTTTGATGTATATTCAAAAGAGAATGGAGATTTATACTTCAATGCAGCTAAAACCTTCATTGATTCAAAGCAACCATATAGTAAAGAGATTAGTACATTAAATAATACTGTATATATATTAAATAGATATTCAATATATAGTAATGGTGAGGTTATAGGTATTATAGGGATTTTTGAAAGTGTTATAGGGAAATTAGAAAAAATATATGATGGTGGTATAATGACTAAAATAGTAAATGATAGCCTAGAACATATAATTTTTAAAGATATGAATGGTGTGTATTTAGATTGTAATGATAGTTTTTTAAAAGATCTTAAACTTAAACGTGAAGATGTTATAGGGAAGAGTAGCTCTAACATATATGGTTTAAGTGAAATAGAAGCTAGTATACAAAAATCAGATTTAGAAGTAATTAAAGAGAAAAAGAGAAAAATATATAATGAAGAAATTACTATTGATGGACAGGTTAGAGAATTTGAAGTTATTAAAGAGCCATTTTTGGATAGTTACAAAAATTTAGTGGGGATTATTGTAACTGGAAGAGATGTTACTCATAGAAGAGAAATTGAAAAAATGCAACAAGAGTTTTTTGCAAATATATCTCATGAATTAAGAACTCCTTTAAATTTAATTTTTGGTTCATTGCAACTAATTAAAAGTGTTGAAAAGGAAGTTTTAGAAAAAAGAAATTCCTTAAATAAGTATATAGATATAATAGACCAAAACTCCAAAAGATTATTAAGGTTGGTTGATAATTTAATTGATTCTACAAGAATGAAATGTGGATATTATGAATATAACCCTAAAAATTATGATATAGTGAGTTTTGTAGAAAATATTTCAATGTCAGTAGCAGACTTTGCTAAACAAAATAATATAGATTTAATTTTTGATACTAATGTTGAAGAAAAAATAATGGCTTTTGATTTAGAAAAGCTAGAGAGAATAATGCTTAATCTCCTTTCAAATAGTATAAAATACAATAAGGCACAGGGGCAAATAGAAGTATTGCTAAACGATTGTAATGATACTTTTGTTATAACAGTAAAAGATACTGGAGTTGGGATACCAAGTGATAAATTAATGTATATATTTGAAAGGTTCAGGCAAGTTGAAAATAGGTTTAATAAGTCTACTGAAGGTAGTGGAATAGGATTATCGCTTGTAAAAGATTTAATTGAAATACAGGGGGGAACTATAGAAGTTAAAAGTGAGTTAGGTGTTGGAAGTGAATTTATAATAAAGTTACCTGTAAAGATTTTAAGTGATGATAGTAATATTGATAAGGTATATTTTAATAATGATTATCATGATTTGGTTAAGAGAATGAATATAGAGTTTTCTGATATATATATAGGAAATGATTAAGATGTAATAGCTTCTTATTAGGTAAAATAATGGTTTTGTTTTAAAATAGTGTTGAAATTAGCATAACATAAAAGGATGTCCAAATGGACACCCTTTTTGAATAGAAATTAAAGTACTCCTATCTTTATGTTGTTTAAATATGGTACAGATAATATAAGAATAAAAATCGAATATATACATAAAAACAATGATAAACTTCCTAACCCTAATTTGTTACATTTAAATTTTTTCACCATTGCTCCTCCTATCAATATACTTAATGTGGTAATACTTATAACTAAAACTACTATAAGTGTTAAATTATAAATTTATCGAGCATTTTAAAAATCAAATCGTCTTATACTTCGTAATATATTAAAATTGTTCATTAAATCTACTCTATAAGTAATAAATAACTTCTTCTAATGAAGATAATACTGCTTTTGTCATATTCAAATAACGTTGATTTGGAACTTTCATGTCTGGTATACATATTACTGGAATATTAGCTGAATATGCTGCTTGAATTCCTGATTCACTATCTTCTAAAACTAAGCACTCTTCTGGATTTTCTGAAATTTTATCACAAGCTTTTAAGAAAATATCTGGGTTTGGTTTTCCTTTTTCAACCTCATTACCAAATACAAATTCATCAAAGTATCCAACAATGTTATGCTGTCTCAATATTGTTAATGCTCTATCTCTTGTACTTGATGAAGCAATAGCAATTTTTAAATTGTTATCTTTTAAATACGTTAATAATTTTTTAACTCCAGTCTTTAAATCAATACCTTCATTAATAAACTTATCTTCAACTTTTAATACGTTCTCTAATCCTACCTCAACAGTCCACGGTAAATTATATGTATCTATTAAATTTGTAACATTCTTAACTTCTGTTTTTCCGCTAAAATTTTGAGCGTATTCTTCAATAGAAAAGCTATGTCCAAATTGGTTTAATATTTCTTTATAGATTTTATATGAAACTATCTCACTATCAATTAATAAACCATCTAAATCAAATATAACTGCTTTTATCATATATCTCTCCCCTTAAATACATCCGATCTGTTAAGTTATATGAACATTGCTCTTCTCAACCTAAGGAAATACAATAAGTTTGCGAGACTAAATAATAC
>NZ_JBCOAB010000072.1:0-12638 GCF_040227035.1 Clostridium sp. RTP31139st1_H3_RTP31139_211217 | reverse complement strand
AAACTTATATAATTTTCAAAGAGCGAGCAATTCTATGAAAAATCAAGCTATTTTTTCATATCAGCTTAACAGATTCACTTTTTTACATCATACCTATAAATATAATTATCGGCTTATCCACAATTATATTTAGTCTTTCCACAAAATTTATTAGAATAATAAACATTATTGTTAATAAATCAAAAAGGAGCCTTGTTAGACTCCTATTCTTCACACTTTTTAAAATTTGTTATTCTTATTGATATTTTATCTTCTATCTTTATACTTTCACCAGTAGCAACACATTTATCATTAACATAAATATCTAAATCTTCATCTATAGTCTTATCTAGGCAAATAACATCTCCTTCTTTTATTTCTAATATATCTTTAATGCTCTTCTTACATTTACCTAATGTAACACTTACATCTACTTTAGCGCCTAATATAGAATTATTATTTTCAAAACTTTCTACTTCTTTTCTATTTAAATCATCAAATTCTACTTCATATAGATTTTCTTTAAGCATTGTATTCATTTTATACACTTCCTTTTACGACTTTTAAGGTTAATTTCTTATATCTATTTATAAATATCTATTAGTAATCCTTGTATAGTATCAATTGTTGATGATATATCCAAGTTTTCTTTTTCTTCACTTAATAACTCATTAGTTAAGCTTTCTAATTGCTCATTAATAGTTTCTACTGTAGAGTAATATTGATTTTCCCAAAAACCTATATTCTTATTTAAAATATAAGTATAATCTACTACTGCCTTTAAATAATTTTTAATAGTTGACTTATAATTTTTAACATCAATATAACTTTTACTTAATATTAATTTATTGCCTTTTTTCTTTATGTCTTTTATATAACTTTCTAGTTCCTCTTTAGTAGCAGACTTATATGATTTCATAAAACTCTCTGAAAAATCACTTCTTGCAGAAACAGTCTTATCTTTAACTCCAATATTTCTACTTGGTTGTATACTTCTAATTTCCATTTGTAAAACCTCTATAATAACTCATTACCTTTGGAACGTAATTTGGGGTTTCTTTTGGCATTTTATAAATATCATCTATTGATGTAACACCTCTGTTCATCATCCTAGTAGGTCCACCATTATATGCCATTAGTGCCATTTCAATATCTCCATCATATCTATCTATGTATTCTTTTATATGTTTTACTCCACCTTCAATATTTTGTTCTATATTAAATGGGTCTTCTACACCTAATGCCTTACAATTTTCTGGCATAAGTTGCATAAGTCCTTTTGCTCCTGCTGAAGATACAACATTAGGATCAAAATTTGATTCTACTTTTATTATTGCTTTTACTAAATTTGAATCTACTCCATGTTGATTTGAATATAACTCTACTGCATTTTCTATTCTTTCATCTACAGTTAAATTTGACACATCAGCAGTAATGTAATTATTTATACTAGTGCTTCCACTACTTAATACCGAACTATTATATGTACTTAGAATCCCCTCTAATGAAACTTTTTCAGCCTCAGTTTTTGCATACTTGTTTTTTTCACTTATAGCACTAAGTAATCTAGTAAGCATTATGTTAAATGCACTTGAACTAGAGCTTGAATTAGAGCTTGTACCTAAAACTGATCCTAAGCTTGAAAGACTGCTTAAATCATTTAGTGATGATTTACTTGTTGAATTAGTTAAACTACTTAAACTAGTTGAACTTAATGAGTTTGTACTACTAGAACTATTTATACCATAAAGTTGTAAAATACTATATATATCACTTAAACCCTGTATATTATTTGACATTTAATCACCCCGAAACGTTATTATATTAATTATACGGATAGTAATTATATAAATTAATAGTATTACATAAAAAATTTCGCCTTTAGAATCAATTCAAAATTTGAATTAATTCCAAAGGCGATTATATTATTTTAATTTTAGTATATCTTTGCTTCTTCTTCTCCATCAAGCACTCTAATAGCACCTTGAGCTAATGCTAATAATTCATCTTCTCCTGGATAAACAGTTATATCACTGATCCATTCAACTCTTTTCTTAATTTCATTAACTACTACAGGTGAATACGCTATTCCACCAGTTAAAATGATTTGATCTACTCTTCCATTAAGAACAGTAGCCATTTCCCCTATAGCTTTGCTAACTTGATAAATAAATGCATCAAATATTAATGAAGCATATTCATCTCCTTCTTCTCTAGCTTTTAATACATCTCTAGCATCATTAGTATTAAGATATGCAACATAGCCACCCTTACCAACTATCTTGTTATATACTTCTGCTTGAGTATACTTTCCACTAAAGCATAACTTAATTAAATCCCCAACTGGAACTGATCCTGCCCTTTCTGGTGAAAATGGCCCGTCTCCATCTAAAGTATTATTTACATCAATAACTAACCCATCCTTATGAGCAGCAACAGATACTCCGCCTCCCATATGAACTATAACAAGATTTAAATCATCATATCCTTTTCCATTTTCCCTTGCATATCTTTTAGCAACTGCTTTTTGATTTAATGCATGAAAAATACTTCTTCTTGGTAATTCAGGAACACCTGAAATTCTAGCTATATCTTGTAATTCATCTACAACAACAGGATCAACTATAAATGACCTTATTCCAACTTCTTTTGCAATCTCATTTGCTAATATTCCACCTAAATTAGACGCGTGTTGTCCTGATACTCCAACCTTTAAATCTTCTAATAAATTATCAGTAACTTCATAAGTACCTCCTGGAATTGGCCTAAGCATTCCACCTCTTCCTACTATTGCATCTAATGAATTTACATCAATATTATTTTCTTTTAAAACATTCATTATAACTTCTTTTCTAAATCCTTTTTGATCAAAAATAGTATCATATTTAGCTATTTCATCTGATGAATGTCTTAATGTTTCAACTAAAACTTCCTTTTCACCTGAATAAACTCCTATTTTAGTTGATGTTGAACCCGGATTAATTATTAATAATTTATATGCCATAATTCTCAATACCCCCTAAGTATATTACTTTCTACCCTCTGATACTAATGCAGCTAATGCAATAGAATTTACCTTTGTTTCAAAGCTATCTGCTCTTGAAGTTAAAATAACTGGAGCTGATGTTCCTACTAATATACCACCATTTTTAGTTTGCGCTGTATAAGTTAAAGACTTATACATAACATTTGCAACATCTATATTAGGAAGTACTAATATATCTGCCTTTCCCGCTACTGGTCCTGTTACCCCTTTATGATGTGCTGCTTCTTCAGATAAAGCATTATCTAAAGCTAAAGGTCCATCAACTATACACCCTTTAATTTGTCCTCTATCACTCATCTTAGATAATAATGCTGCATCTATAGTTGCTGGCATATCTGGATTTACAACTTCTACTGCGCAAACTGGAGCAACCTTTGAATTTTCTATTCCACAAGCTTTTGCTACCATTACTGAATTATTTATAATTTGAACCTTTTGCTTTAAATCTGGATAAGTATTAAATGCAGCATCTGTTAATAAAATTAATCTATCAATTCCTTCAACTTCAAATACAGATACATGTGACATTAACTTTCCTGTTCTAAGTCCAACTTCTTTATTTAATACACTTCTTAAAAAAGTAGCTGTATCAACTAGTCCCTTCATAACCATATCCGCTGTACCACTTGATACTAATTCAATTGCTTTTAATGTAGCTTTTTTTACATCAGCTTCATGAACTATTTCAAAAGCAGTTAAATCCATATCAATTTTTGCAGCAACTTCTTCAATCTTATCTTTATCCCCTACTAAAATTGCTTCTGCAATTCCTCTATCTTTTGCAGCTTTAACAGCTTCTAAAACAGGCTCATCTTGTGCCACTGCTACTGATAATTTCTTTGTTTTTGCAACCTTTAACTTAGTTAATAAATCATCAAAACTTTTACTCATGTTACACCTCTCCTATATTTTCATTTCCCAATAACCCTATTTAGTAAGTTTTTGTATTTTTTTAAATTAAATGAAATATTTACCTTATATTCTATTTTATCAAACTTTTTCATAAAAACCTAAATTTTCAGAAAATTTCATGTTAAATTTTTAACCATGGGAGTGCGAAAAAAAGCAGATGTATTTTTTCAGGAATTAGTATAATTTCGTTAAGAATTTATATCCTTATTGGAGTAAATTCTAAAACTCAATTATAATATTCCTTCCAATCACACATCTACTTTTTTTCTTTTTTCCTATCTTAATGTAAATACTCCAATTTGTTTTTAGAGGCAGTATTCATTTAATATCGCTTAATAAAATCTACTTACATCTAAAATCATACTATTTCCATTTGAAGCACAAACATTAACTTTTAAAATATCTTGCTTTTAATACTACTGTATTGCACTATATTTTTCTATAATTCTCTCTGCAACTTTGATTCCATCTACTGCTGCAGATACGATTCCTCCGGCGAAGCCTGCGCCTTCTCCACATGGGTATAAGCCGCTTAGAGAAATACTTTCTAATCTTTCATTTCTAGTTATTTTAACTGGAGCTGAAGTTCTTGTTTCAATACCAGTTAAGACAGCATCTTCTCTACCATATCCCTTAATTTTTCTATCAAAATTATTTACACCTTCTTTAATTCCATCAACAACATAAGAAGGTAAACACTCTCTCATATCTGCAAATTCAAAACCTGGTTCATAACTTGGAATAACTGCTCCTAATTTAGTTGATTTTCTACCATTAACAAAATCACCTAATAATTGAACTGGAGCTTTGTATCCACCTCCACCAACTTTATAAGCTAATGATTCATAATGTCTTTGGAATTCCATTCCTCTTAACACTGAAGTTCCTTCAAAATCTTCTGGTCCAACAGTTACAACTAATGCAGAATTTGAATTAGCCTTATCTCTTGCATGATAACTCATACCATTTGAAACTAATCTATTCTCTTCTGAAGCAGCCGCTACTACTACTCCACCTGGACACATACAGAATGAATATACTCCTCTTCCTAAATCTTTGCTTTGATAAGTTAAGTTATAACTTGCTGCATGTAATCTTGGATGACTTGCCATCTTACCATATTGACCAACATTAATCATTTCTTGTGGGTGCTCAATTCTAACACCAATTGCAAATGCCTTTGGTTCCATAAATATCCCTATTTTATGTAACATTTCATATGTATCTCTTGAACTATGACCTAATGCTAAAACAAGTGCATCACATGGTATTTCATCACCATTTACAATTATACTTTTTATTTTTCCGTTATTGCTTTTTATATATTCAAGCTTAGAAGAAAATCTAACTTCTCCACCTAAAGCAATTATTTGTTTTCTTATATTTTTTACTACATCTTTTAATATATCTGTTCCAACGTGTGGTTTTGCTTCATATTTTATTTCTGCTGGAGCCCCTGCTTTAACAAGCTCTGCTAAAACATAGTCACATTTTTTATCCTTAATTCTAGTAGTAAGCTTCCCATCTGAAAATGAACCTGCTCCCCCTTCACCAAATTGAACATTTGATTCTAAATTAAGTTCGCCAGTTTTCCAAAACTTATCCACAGTCTCTGTTCTTTTATCAACATCTTCTCCACGTTCTATCACCAATGGTTTATAACCTTTTTGAGCTAACATTAATGCTGAAAATAATCCTGCTGGTCCAAGTCCAACTACTACTGGTCTATTATTAAGCTTTTCACTTCCTGGTTCAACATCTGGCTCATACTTAGATACATCAACCCTAACATCATTATCATGAAGTCTATTAACTAATTTTTCTTCATCCTTATGATTAATTTCAACTGCATATGTAAGTTTAATATTATCTTTTTTTCTAGCATCAATACTTTCTCTTACTATTCTTAAATCTTCAATTTCTTTTTCTGAAATTCTTAATTTTTTACTTACTTTTTTCTTTAATAAACTTATGTCATCATCTAAACTAAGGCTTAGATTATTTATTCTTATTGTCATATATTCACCTCATATTGGTCATTAAGGTCAATCCAAATATTTAGATTGACCTTAATGATAAATTATTGATTTAATTCTTCTGTATTTCCTGTACTGGTATTAGGATCATTAGTACTAGTCTGCGAATCTTTAGATATAGTTAATTTCACTTCACTTACGCTATCTATATTAACATTATCTACACCAACTAAATTTACAGTAGGTACTTTAGTGTATTCTCCAGCTTCAGTATATTCTGAAACATCTAATTCTGCAGCAAAGTTTGCCTCTGTTAGACTATTTAATACATCAGCATAACCCGAAACTGTTATTGTAACCTTATCTGAATCTGGTATAATAGTCAACCCCTCTGCTGTTGTTCCTACAATTGAGTATGAAATTGTAAACTCCTTGGTTTGGGCCTTGTCTATTGATATATTAACTTTTATAGAGCTTTCGCCATTATGGATTGATATCCCATCTGGTATTCCTAATGCAACCTCTACAGTAGTTGAATCCTTTATTCCAGATAAATCAATTACCTCTGTTCCAATTTCACTTACATTATTTAAAATCTCTTCTGGTCCTGTTATTCCAATTTCAGTTGTATCAGATGATATTGATTTTAGTCTTAAGCCATTAGGTAATGTTCCTGTTGTATTTATCTTTATAGGAACTGTTTTTCCTTCATTAATTTCAATAGTTGCTTCAACCCATTTTTGTGATAATTGAACCCCTGTAACCTCATTACCATTGTCATCTACCGCTGATATAATGTAGTCTTTCACAATTGTCTTTACTGCATTACTTTCTTCACCTTCAGCAATTACTTTAGTAACTTTATTAACTAAAGATTCTGGTCCTGATACTACTACAGTTTCTGGACTAAATACTGGAGTTGCAACATAATAACTAGATTTTGATATAACGTTAATCTCTGATTTTACAGGTACTTCTTTTGTAGAATACTCCTCAGTATTAACTGTAATTGTTAGCCCACTACTATTTTTAATCTTTACTGTACTTGGAGCTTCTTTAATATTTACAGCAATCTTATTTTCACCTTTTTTAAGTACAAATTCACTTAAGTCCACTGTTATCTTAAAATCACTTTTATCAATACTAAATAAATCCTGAGTGTTACCTTCAACTTTTAACTTCACATAAAAATTTTGATTTGGAGCTAACGCTAATCCTGTATCTTTTAAACTATCTGAATTTAATATTTCTACTGGCACATTATTTAATTCATAAGACTTTATTGGATTTTCAATGTTAGTTACGTAAATCCATAAGCCTAAAGATAGCAAAATACATACTAATTGAACTATTACTTTCTGTTTATTATTCCAGTTATCCATGTTTTCACCTTCTTGCCAGCAGTTTTAACATTTTTCTCTTCTCTATGATCCATTATCTTTAGTAAGATACTTCTCAATCTATCTTTATCATAACTTCTTGTTAAACGTCCATTTATAGCTAAAGAAATAGTTCCTGTTTCCTCTGATACTATAATAACTAAAGCATCAGATATTTCTGAAAGTCCTATTCCTGCCCTATGTCTGGTTCCTAATTTTTTATTTATCTCTTGATTATTAGTCAACGGTAAAACACATCCAGAAGCTACTATTCTATCTTTACCTATTATTGTAGCTCCATCATGAAGTGGAGTATTGACTACAAATATATTTTCTAATAAATTTGCAGTAATTTTTGCATCAATAATGGTTCCTGAAGAAATAATCTCTCCTAACCCTGTTCCTTGTTCAATTGCTATTAATGCTCCTGTTTTTGTCTCTGCTAAATTAGATACAGCATTAACAATTTCATTTACATATATATTTCTCTGTTCTTTATCAACAAGTCCATGCTTATCTTCAAAAGCACTTCTACCTAAATGCTCTAAAGCTCTTCTAATTTCAGGTTGAAATATTATTACAACAGATATTATTCCAATTGTTAAAGTTTTGCTTAGTATAAAATATAGCATGCTCAAATTTAAAATAGAACTAATTGGTATCAATATAATAATAAATGCTATTCCCTTCAATAGCTGCTCAGCTCTTGTTTCTTTAATTAACATATATCCTTTATAAAATATAAATGCTACTACTAAAATATCAATAACAGCAGTAACTGACATACTCTTTAGTGAATTCATTACGATTGTAATAAAGTTTTGCATCTAATCCACCACCATAAATTTACTAATTAAATTATACACTATAATAATAATTGTTAAAATATTATTATTTTATTTTTAATATTTCATTTAAGTATAATTTCTTTTTTTCTTAATATAAATTATATAAAATGACTTCTTCATAATATTTAAATTGTAATTATACTTAAAGGATGTGAATTTTTTTTGGAAAATATAAAAAAAACATTATCTGATAATAAAATATTCTTAATTACTTTAAGCATAGGTGTAATTGTAACATCTACTATGATGATATTATTATATAAAAATAATAATGCTATTCAAACCTTAAGTAATAATGGATTAATTATTACAGACACTTCATCAAAAGAATTTGAACCTTATGTTACTGAACTTTCTTCCATTAACTCTACTTTAAAAGACTGTATTAGTGGAGTAACAGTAAATACTAAATCAGCTTCAAGCATATTGAGTGATGATTTAAGTAAATTAAGTGCATTAAAAGAAAAGGTCGCTTCAACAGTTGTAGCTAATAATGAAACTCCTGAAATAATTCCAAAGCTTACATCCTGTATAGAAAATACAGAGAATCTTTATAAATACTGTCTTGAAGTTTTATCATATACAAGTAATTTAACAGCTCCTGAAACTACTTCACAAATTTTAGTATTAAAAGAAGCTTGTAATAGTAGCTATGCTGAATTATCTCCTTATGGATTTTCTTTAGAGTTACCAGAAGATAGTGAAACTTTTTTTGATAACTTAATTGGTTATTTAAATACAATTGATAAATTGAATAAACAAGACTCTATAAAAACTAATCAATATAATGCCTATATTGAAAAACTTACTAAATGTACTAATAGTTTTTCTGATTTATTAGAAGACTTAGAACCTGCAATAAAATTAATAAGAAAAGATAATCGCTCATTAGATGTAATACTTGATGATATAAAGAAAAAGGAAGATACTTTAACCGTAATAAAAAATGATTTTAATTATTCTTCTATACCAGAAGGTTGTATTTCTTATTACAACTCTGTAAATAATACATTTTCATTATATTCTACTTATTTAAATGCCCTTAAAGTTGCAGTTATTTATGAAAAATCATCTTCATCATATGAAGATAATAAAAAAAATATAGATAAATATTATGAAAATGCATTTTCTAAATATGAAGATGTAAAAACTTCCTTTGAATCATTATTAAACTCTTTTTGATAATGTTTTGTATTATTTAAAATTTTTTGGGTAAAATAAATCTCGATTGGGTTATTCCAAAAGGAGGTTTATTATGAAATTTGGAAAATTCTTATTTTGTATTATACTAACACTATCCCTTTCAGCACTTGACTTAAGCTTATATAATTCATATGTTGAAGTAAGCGCAAGTACAATATTAGAGAACAATTTAGCAAATTTAGAAAGTAACACAAATAACTATATAAATTTATCTGATGAAGATTACGTAGAAGTTTTTAAAGAAAATAATCAAATGCTTTATTTAACACAATCAGATATTTATTTAATGTCTCAAGTAGTATATGCTGAAAGTAAAGGTGAGCCCTATGAGGGTAAAGTTGCTGTTGCATCAGTAATATTAAACAGAGCTCTTAACAGTGGATTTCCTAACACAATTGAAGGTGTTATATATCAACCTAGAGCTTTTTCTTGCATTGTTGATGGTCAAATTAACGTTGAACCAACTCAAGAATGTTTTGATGCTGTTTATGATGCATTAAGTGGAAATGATCCTACAGGAGATGCTGTATTTTTCTATAATCCTGATATAGCTACTTGTTCCTGGATGCAAAGTGTAGAAAAACATAATGTAATTAGTATAGGACAACACTTATTTTTCACTTTGTAGCATAAAAAAAGGGTTACCATCATGGTGACCCTTAAATTTTATTCAAAAGTTGGCTTTATTATTGATTCTCCTTTACTTACTAATACTTTTCCTTTTGCAATTACAGTATCAATATCCAATGTTTCTTTATCAACCATTACTAAATCTGCATCTCTGCCTGATTCAATTCTTCCTTTATTATCTAACTTTAAAACTTCTGCCACGTTTGATGTAATTACTTGTATAGCCTTTTCTATAGGTACATTATATTCATTTATACTATCTTTAACTTCTCTATAAAGAGTTTGAACTGAGCATATTCCTAACCCAACTAACTTACCTGAATCATCAAATATAGGCATACTTCCATTTCCATCAGAAGAAAATGTTATATGCTTTATATCTACTCCATTCTTTAATAAAAGAGCTAATCCCTCTCCAGCTCTTAATTCGCCTGGTTCTAAATATCTTGGATCTGAGCTTGTTGTCAAATCAATAAATCCACCTTTTTTAGCATATTCAATTCCAACTTCAAATAACTTATCACTTCTATTAATATGTGTTGGTAAAAGCTGAGTTGGTGGAATTTCTGTTTCTTCTATTACTTTAAATAAATAATCTAATCTTCTTGCACCATCTCCCAAATGAACATTAACAATACCTGCTTTTCCTGATAATATTCCTCCTACTCTAGCTTGAGCAACAGCATTTACAAAATCTTGATATGTTGCCTGAGAACTTCTATGATCTGATAATGCAACTTCTCCAACGCCAATAATTTTATCAACCATCATAAAGTCGCCTTTAATACTTTCAGTTATAGTTTTTACCGGTATTTCATAAGAGCCTGTATAACAATATGTTGTTATTCCTTCTTCTTCTAATCCCTTAGCTTTTGCAATTAAGGCTCTCATATTTCTACATACTCCATCGGTTCCTATACAACCAACTACCGTAGTTATTCCTGCTTCAACTAATGAAATTACTGATATTTCTGGAGTTCTTGTCTTAAATCCACCTTCTCCACCGCCACCAATAATATGAACATGCGAATCTAAAAAACCTGGAAATAATATCTTTCCTTTTCCATCTATTATACTTATATTTACAAAATCATTTGGAACATTCACATTATCATATATTCCCTCAATTTTATCACTTACTATGACAATATCTTTTATACCTAGCTTTTCAGGGGCATATACATTTACATTTTTAATAACTGTAATCAAATTAAAATCCTCCTTAAGTATAACTATAAATAAAAAATTAATCCTAAAACTGCAGCTATAACTATTACTAATATGGGATGAACCTTTTTAGATAATAATATAACTCCTATTATCAAAGTTATTATTATACTTTTTAAATCTATATATGCTTCTTTTGCCAAATCTATAAATGCATATATTATCAGTGCAATTAGTACAGGCCTCATACCTAGTAAAGCCCCTTTAATTACCTCTGACTCTTTAAACTTATTTAATATTTTACTTATAATTGTTACTAATATGAAAGATGTTGTGACTACACCTAAAGTTGCAAATATACTTCCTAATACTCCATCTATCTTATATCCAACGAAAGTTGCCGAATTAATAGCCACCGGGCCAGGTGTCATTTGTGATATTCCAATTATATCGGTAAACTCAGACATTGATATCCATCCATTACTTTCTACTACTTCCTTTTGGATGAATGGTAGCATTGCATACCCACCACCAAAACTAAATGTTCCTATTTTTAAAAATGCCCAAAATAATTTAATTAATATTTCCATTAGTTCACCTTTTTCCTTAAGAATATAGCCCCATATACTCCAGATATTATTATTACTATTACTGGATGAATATCAAAAAACATTAAAACCACTAAAGATATAATTATTGTTATTACAGTTCTACTATTCTTTTCTAATCCCTTTGCTAGACTAACCGCCCCTATTAACACTAATATGGGAACTGCTGCTGTTATTCCTTTAAAAGCTGCATTAACATAATAATTGCTTCTAAACTGCATAAAAAACATAGCTATCAACAATATAATAAAAAATGATGGTAACACTACTGCTAATAATGCAGTAATTGCTCCAAATATTCCACTTATTTTATATCCTAAAAATACAGACGTATTTACAGCTAATGCGCCTGGTAAACTCTGTGCAACAACTAATATATCAACAAACTCTTCCTTACTTAACCATCCCTTATTTTTAACTACTTCCTCTTCTATTAATGGAATCATTGCATATCCACCACCAAAAGTGAATGCACCAATCTTAAATATAGATATAAATAATTCTATTAGCTTTTTCACCCTTCCTTTCAACTCCTTCACTTATATTTTATTACTGTATTTAAGTTATGTATTATTTAAATTCAACAATTCGAATCATTATTTATTAATAAATTATATAATTTTTGGTAATTATCTTTCAATATATATCACTCTATTACTATTAAATTTAACAAAACTTAGCACAATATAAATATTAATAAAGCTCTAAAAAAATAAGTTTTCAAATGTTATTTATAATACTTAAAATTAAATTCATGAAAGCAATTGTAAAACTCATATACAACATAAATAAAAAAATAGAACCGCCAATGCGATTTTTAGTGTTGCATCTAAGTAAAACTTACTTGTTGACACGAATGTACTATGTCTAAGGAATAATTTACAACTAAA
>NZ_JBCOAB010000071.1:0-12978 GCF_040227035.1 Clostridium sp. RTP31139st1_H3_RTP31139_211217 | reverse complement strand
TGCGGGTATCGTATATCGGTAATACTCCAGCCTTCCAAGCTGGAAAGGTGGGTTCGATTCCCACTACCCGCTCCATTAGAAAAGACAATCGTTAAGATTGTCTTTTTTTTATTTAAAATCATTTTAAAGATGAATATAAATTTTTATAATTTCTAGGAGAATCACCAGTTGTTTTTTTAAACATTTGACTGAAATAAGATGAATTAGAAAAACCAACTATAGTAGATATATCTCTAATTGAATGATTTGTAGTTGTTAAAAGATTTTTAGCTTCTTCAATTCTTTTATTGATTAAATAATTAATAGGTGAGGTTCCCATTTGCTTTGTGAATAAATGAACTAAATGAAATTTATTCACATAACTCAAATTTGATAAAGTATCTAAAGTAATATTTTCAGAATAGTGAGAGTCAATATAATTTTTAATTTTAACACATTCAATATTTAATTTTTCGGGATTAGTGGTAATAAGTAAATTAGACTTAGCTTTTCTAGATATATATATAATAAATAGAGTTAAGATACTTTTGCATGCCAATTCATAGTTAGAATCCTTATTTTCAACTTCGCGCACTAAATTATTTAAATAATTTAATATTTCAACTTTATCATTATTAAAATTCATTATTTTATAGTAAATAGGAGTTTCTACTTCAATACCTAAACAAGAAATATTATCATTGGCTAAAGCCAAGTTATTTATTCCAAACACAATATATTCTAATTGATCAAAAGAATTATTAGTAGATTTTTCTGTATGAGAACAGTTAGGATTAATAATAATTAAGTCACCCTCCTTTATAGAAACGATCACATCATCTATATCCATAAATCCATGCCCATGAGTTATGAAGAAAATTTCAGTAAATGGATGTGAATGAGATGTACTATGCCAATCATCACCATATTTAGATTTGCTTATATAAAGCAATTCAAAATCAATATCATATATGTTCTTTTCATTAACTGTATATCTTGTATTACTCATAAATCACCTCAAAATAATGCTTAATAGTTAAATTATAGCATTATTTATATTAAATAGAAAAGAATAAAATATATTTAGGATATATTGCGGAAATAGCAATATAACTAAAAAAATAAGCAATAAATTTGTTGTGTAAAAGTTTACAAATAAGTAAAATAAAATCAAGGGATGTAAGAAAAAGACAAGGGGAGTGGTTTTATTTGAAAAAGAATAGTAAATCTAAAAAACTATTTATAGCTTTATCAGTTATTCCATCATTTATTTTATTTTTTGTATTTATGATTATTCCAACTTTAAATGTATTTTGGATGTCATTATTTAAATGGGGTGGACTAACAAATAATAAGAAATTCGTAGGATTAAATAATTTTATTATATTGTTTAAAGATGAAAAGTTTATAAAATCATTTCAAAATACACTATTTTTAATAGTATTTGTAACTATTGTTACTTTAATATTAGCAATAGCATTAGCAGCAGTATTAATACGAAAGGATATTAAATTCAATAATTTATTTAGAATAATTTTTTACTTACCAAATATTTTATCCGTAGTTGTGATATCAGCAATATTTTCAGCAATTTTGGATCCAAATCAAGGAATATTAAACGCGACTTTAGATTTATTAAAGTTAGAAAATTGGAAACGAATGTGGCTTGGAAATCCAAGTACAGTAGTATGGTGTATTGCAGTAGCAATGATTTGGCAAGCTGTTGGTTATTATATGGTTATGTACATGTCAGCAATGAGTAGTATTCCGGAAAGTTTATACGAAGCGGCAGATTTAGAAGGAGCTTCAAAGTTTAAACAATTTTTTAGTATAACATTGCCTCTTGTATGGGGAACAATAAGAACTACATTAACATTCTTTATAATAAGTTGTATCAATTTAAGTTTCTTATTTGTAAAAGTAATGACTGGTGGAGGACCTGATGGAGCATCAGAATCTTTCTTAGGATATATGTATAAACAAGCTTATGGTAATTCATCATATGGGTATGGGATGGCAATAGGAGTTGTAATATTCTTATTTTCATTTGGATTATCATTAATAATTAGCAAAATAACAGAAAGAGATGTAATTGAGTATTAGGGGGTGGTAATTGTGGAAAATATACCAGAAAGTAATTTAAATATAAATCCTGTAATTACAAAAAAGAATAAGAAAAAATCAACTAATAAATTAATGAAGGCTTTTATATATTTATGCTTAATACTATTTGCATTAAGTATATTAATACCATTAGGATGGTCGATACTTGCAGCATTTAAACATAAATCTGAATTTTATGGAAATCCATGGGCTCTACCAGAAGGACTTTATTTAGAAAACTTTAAAACTGCATTTATTAAATCGCATATGGGAGAATATTTTTTTAACTCTTTATTTGTAACTGCTTTGGCATTAGTAATTCTTTTAGTAATTTCAATTCCAGCAGCATATGTGTTATCAAGATTTAACTTTAAAAGTAAAAAGCTTTTAAATACTATATTTGCAGCAGGATTATTTATAAATGTTAACTATATTGTAGTGCCAATATTCTTATTAATATTAGATGCAGATAAAGCAATAAAACAAATATTTGCACTTCCATTATCAATGACTGTATTTTTAGATAACAAAATTGTACTAGCTCTGGTTTATGCTTCAACAGCACTACCATTTACTATTTATTTACTATCTAATTATTTAAAAACTTTACCAAGAGCTTATGAAGAAGCAGCGATGATAGATGGTTGTAGTTATTTGCAAACTTTAATTAAAGTAATAATACCAATGGCTAAGCCAAGTATTATAACTGTAATATTATTTCAATTTTTAGCTTTTTGGAATGAATATATTATAGCATTAACATTACTTCCTAATTCATCAAAAACCTTACCAGTTGGTTTATTGAATTTAATGCAAGTACAAAAAACAGCAACAGATTATGGTGCAATGTATGCTGGATTAGCTATAGTAATGATTCCAACAATAATACTTTATATTTTAGTGCAAAAACAATTAACTGAAGGAATGACAGTAGGCGGTATAAAAGAATAGGGGGAAATGATGATGAGTAAAGGAAGAGTTACGATACCAACAGATGATAATTTTATAAAAGAAACTATGGAAATAGCTGAAAAGTGGGGGGCTGATGGGATTAGAGATTGTGATGGATTTAAGCTACCAAAAGAAATAAAAGGATTGGCTGAAAGAATATATTCAACTTATTTCGTTGCTCGTGGAGATAATAAATGGGCAGAGGCTAATAAAGAAGAATTACAACAAACATATTTAATGACAAAGCATCATGTTGCAACTGAAGATAAGCTAGTAATAAAAATAATGGATGGATATTTTGAACAGCAGGTTCAACCAGATATTTATCATGATATAAAAGTTTGGTGGGAAGTAATTGATAGAACGAGCAATGAGGTTATAGATGCTTCCTTGTGGAAATATAATGAGAAAACTCAAGAAGTTATTATAGAAAATACAATTAAATGGCATGAATATACAGTAACATTTTTGGCTTATTGTATATGGGATCCAACCCAAATGTATAATCACATTACAAATAACTGGGGAAATAAACCACATGAAATGCCTTTTGATGCAAGAAAGCCAAAAACTAATAAATATATTTTTGAAGCTATGCATAAGTGGCTTGATGAACATAAAGAATCAAACATAGTTAGATTTACTACTTTCTTTTATCATTTTACTTTAGTGTTTAATGATTTAGCTAAAGAAAAGTTTGTAGATTGGTTTGGATATAGCTCAAGTGTAAGTCCAGAGTGTTTAGAAGAATTTAAAAAGGAAAAAGGTTATGCATTAAGGCCAGAGCATATTGTTGATCAAGGATATTATAATTCTTCATTTAGAGTTCCTTCTAGAGAATATTTAGATTATATTGATTTTCAACAAAAATTTGTTGCAGAAAATGTGAAAAAACTTGTAGATATTGTGCATGAGGATGGAAGGGAAGCTATGATGTTTTTAGGTGATAATTGGATCGGTACAGAGCCTTATGGAAAATATTTTTCTTCTATAGGAATAGATGGAATAGTTGGCTCTGTTGGTGGTGGAGCAACACTTAGAATGATTTCAGATATTCCAGGTGTCAAATATACAGAGGGTAGATTCTTACCATATTTCTTTCCAGATACATTTTATGAAGGGAATGATCCTACAATAGAAGCGAGAGAAAATTGGGTAACTGCAAGAAGAGCCTTAATGAGAAAACCTGTAGATAGAATTGGATATGGGGGATACTTATCATTAGCATATAAGTTTCCGAAGTTTGTTGATTATATTGAAAACGTTTGTGGTGAATTTAGAGAAATATATGATAATATTGGAGGAAATAAGCCTTACTGCGGATTAAAGGTAGGAGTACTTAATTGTTGGGGAAAACTAAGAAGTTGGCAAACTCATATGGTTGCACATGCATTATGGTATAAGCAAATATATACTTACTTAGGAATAATAGAATCACTAAGTGGTATGAATTTTGATGTTGAATTTATAAGCTTTGATGATATCAAGGAAAACGGAATCTCAAGTGACATAGATGTGATAATTAATGCTGGAGATGCAGGAACTGCATTTAGCGGAGGCGATAAGTGGCTTGATAAAGAAATAATAAGTACTTTAAGAGAATGGATTTATAATGGTGGAGGTTTTGTTGGAGTAGGGGAACCTTCAGCAGTATTAGAAGGAGGACATTTCTTTCAATTAGCAGAAGCATTAGGCGTAGATAAAGAATTAGGATTCTCATTAAGTACAGATAAATATTTCAATACGCAACTTGATAAACATTTCATTACAGAAGATGTTATTGAAGAAATTGATTTTGGTGAAGGGCAAAAAAATATTTATTCAAAGAGTAAAGAAACAGAAATAATTTGTTATAGAAATGGAGATTTATTGATGTCTTCAAATGACTACGGAAAAGGAAGAGCAGTATATATTGCAGGACTTCCATATTCACTTCAAAATACCCGTATACTTATGAGAAGTTGTTTTTATGCATCACATAAGGAAAAGGAAATGAAAAAATGG
Organism: Clostridium sp. RTP31139st1_H3_RTP31139_211217; assembly: GCF_040227035.1. Classification (NCBI taxonomy): domain Bacteria; kingdom Bacillati; phylum Bacillota; class Clostridia; order Eubacteriales; family Clostridiaceae; genus Clostridium; species Clostridium sp. RTP31139st1_H3_RTP31139_211217. The sequence goes on along the minus strand of NZ_JBCOAB010000071.1, from coordinate 7,941 downwards.
TATGCAGATAATTTGAATTGTGAAGTATCAGCATATTTAGAAAGTAATAAATATGCTGTAATTAATAACTCCCATGAAAAGCAAAGTACAATTATATATGATGGAAGTGGCAATAAAATAAAATTTGAATTACAGCCAGGGGAAATTAAATGGAGCAAAATTAGTTAGTGTTTAGAAGTTAGTGGTTAATTAATGAATTGTGTTATAAAGGCTAAATTGAAAAGATAGCTCATAACTTCTAACTAAAAATTCATAACTACCTATAGGAGTGATTTTATGATTAAAAAAGTAATCTATAGTTTAGTATTTATAGTATCGGTATTCTTAGTTATAAAAGGAAATGCGATTCATGGATATAAGGGATTGTTTATTATGTTGGTAGGATTAACATGTTTGCTTGCAGAGTTATATTTATACAATAGAAAATATCAATAAAGGAGGGAGAGAATATATATGAAACCAATATTATTAATAATGGCAGCTGGATTAGGAAGTAGATATGGTGGATTAAAGCAGATAGACAAAATTGGACCAAATGGTGAGGTATTATTAGAGTTAGCTGTGCATGATGCTATAAAAGCAGGATTTGAAAAAATAGTATTTATTTTGAGAAAAGAAATTGAAGCTGAATTTAAGAATCTTATAGGAAATAAATTAGAGAAATATGCAGAAGTAAAATATGCAATTCAAGAAATAGAAAATCTCCCAAAGGGATATAAAGTTCCGAATGAAAGAACAAAACCGTGGGGAACTGGACAAGCTATATTGTGTGCAAGAGATATTGTGGATGCACCATTTGTAGTGATAAATGCAGATGATTTTTATGGGCAAGAGGCATTTAGAAAGATATATGAGTTTTTAATCAATAATAAAGATGAAAATACGTATGGAATGATAGGGTATAAGTTGAGTAATACACTTTCAGAAAATGGGCATGTTGCAAGAGGGGTTTGTAAGGTTAAAAGCGGATACTTAGAAGAAGTAGTTGAAAGGACAAAAATAATAAAAAAGGGGGAGGCAGCTTTTTATACAGAGGATGATGAAAATTGGGCAGAACTTGATTACAATTCAACTGTATCAATGAATATGTGGGCATTTAATACTAACATATTTGAAGAATTAGAAGTTGGATTCAAAAAATTCTTAGATACAGAGGTTAAATTAAATCCAAAGAAGAGTGAGTATTTTATACCTTCAGTTGTAAGTAATTTATTAAGTGAGAATAGAATATCTGTTAAGGTTATGGAATCAGGGGATAAATGGTATGGGGTAACTTATAAAGAAGATAAATACATTGTAAGACGTGCTATTGAAAATCTGATTAAGGAAGGGGTTTATCATAAGAATTTATGGGAGGAAATTAGGGCGAAATGTGTGACAAATGTTTAGATAAAACAGTAGAAGCGCTAAAAAAATTTAACTTCAAGGGAGATATTATAAGGGTAACACCATTTGGAAGTGGAATAATTAATGATACTTTCTTAGTTGTTTGTAATGATAAGGGTAGTAAAAATAAATATATTCTTCAGAGAATAAATAATTCAGTTTTTAAAAATGTTAATAAGTTAATGGAAAACTATTGTAATGTATGTGATTATCTAAAAGATATAATTTGCAAAAGAGGTGGGGATATAGATAGGCAGACTATTACTGTAGTTCTAACTAATGATGGCAAGAGTTTTTATTGTGATTCCAAGGGGAATTACTGGAGAGTTATTAAATTTATTAAGAACACAGTAACTTATGATGTTAGTGAATCAACAGGAGATTTCTACAAAGTAGGAAAAACATTTGGAGAGTTTCAAAATATGCTAATAGATTATAATGCAGAAAGTTTATATGAAACAATACCTAATTTTCATAATACAAAAGAAAGATATAAATCATTTATAAATGCTATTGAAAGAAATAAGGCAAATAGATTAGATAATGTAATAAATGAAGTTAACTTTATTATTGAAAGAAAGAGTGATACATCAATTTTAGTGGATTTACTTCAGAAAGGTAAATTACCATTAAGGGTAACACATAATGACACTAAAATTAGTAATATTCTTATGGATGCAAAAACCAAGGAAGGGATTTGTGTTATAGATTTAGATACTATAATGCCAGGACTTTCTTTATATGATTTTGGAGATGCTATTAGAAGTGGAGCAACACATGTTTCGGAGGATGAAAAGGATTTAAACAAAGTATTTATTGATTTAGAATTTTTTGAAGCATTTACAAAAGGTTTTTTAGAGGGGACAGCAAATAGTTTAACTGAAAAAGAAATTGAATTATTACCGATGGCAGTAAAAATAATTACATTAGAACAGGGAATTAGGTTTTTAACAGATTATTTAAATGGAGATGTTTATTATAAAACAAACTATAATGATCAAAATCTTGATAGGACTAGAACACAACTTAAACTTGTTAAGGATATAGAAGAAAAGTTAAATGAAATGAAAAATATAGTAAATAAATGTTTAAGTAATAATATAGTAGAGGTGTGATAGTATGATTAAATTTGGTACTGGTGGATTTAGAGCAATAATTGGAGAGGATTTTACAAAAGATAATGTTCAGCAATTAGCTAGAGCTGTGGCTAGAAAAATGAAAGATGAAAAGGTTGAAAATAAAACTATAGTTGTAGGATATGATAGAAGATTTTTATCAAAAGAAGCTACAATGTGGATATCAGAAGTTTTAGCATATGAGGGAATTAAAGTTTTGTTTATTCACAGAGGGGTGCCTACGCCATTAATTATGTTTGAAGTTAAAAGGTTAGGTTTAGACTATGGAATGGCAATAACTGCAAGTCATAATCCTGCACTTTATAATGGGGTAAAACTATTTACTAAGGGAGGAAAGGATGCAGATGAAATAGTAACAAATGATGTTGAAAATTATATTTCTAAATATGAAAATGAAGAGTTAAAATCAATAGATTTTGAAGAGGCTATAGAAAAAGAATTAATAATTTATGATAATCCATTTAATGAATATATAGACTGTATTTTATCTCAAATAAATGTAGAAGCAATTAGAAATGCACATTTAAGGGTTGTTTTAGATCCAATGTATGGTGTAAGTCAAACATCACTTAGAACTATACTTGCAACTGCAAGGTGTGAATTAGATGTTATTAATGAAAGACATGATACTTTATTTGGTGGAAAACTACCTACCCCAAATGCAGCTAATTTAAAATCTCTTCAAAATTATGTTATAGATAGAAAATATGATATTGGGATAGCTACTGATGGAGATGCAGATAGGCTTGGTGTAATAGATAATAACGGAAGGTTCCTACATCCAAATGATATTTTAGTTTTATTATATTATTATTTATTAAAATATAAGGGGTGGAATGGACCTGTTGTTAGAAACATTGCTACGACAGAACTTTTAGATAGAGTTGCACAAAGCTTTGGAGAAGAATGTTATGAGGTGCCAGTTGGTTTTAAGCATATTTCTTCAAAAATGATAGAAACTAATGCAATAATAGGTGGAGAATCTAGTGGGGGATTAACAGTCAAAGGTCATATTCAAGGAAAGGATGGTGTTTATGCAGCTTCATTATTAGTTGAAATGATAGCGGTAACAGGAAAATCTTTATCGGAAATATATGAAGATATATGTAATGAATATGGAAGATTATATATGACTGAAAGGGATTATAAAATGACCCAAAAGAAAAAGCAAGATCTTATTGATATATTAATGGCTAAGAGAGAGCCAATTGAATTTAATTATGATGTTGAAAGAGTTTCGTATGAAGATGGATATAAGGTTTATTTTAAAAATGGTGGTTGGATAATAGTTCGTTTTTCAGGAACAGAACCTGTATTAAGGGTATTTGCTGAAATGGATACTTTAGAAAAGGCAGAGGAAATAAGAAAAATAGTTGAAGAAAGGTTTAATTTGTAAAATAAAGTTAAATTGCTAAAAACGCAAAATAACTAAAAAATATAACAATAAGCTTATTGATTAAACGTTTACAATTATGTAATATATAGTTATAAAAGGTGAGGGGGAGAATTTTATGAAGTTTAAGAAATTGTCAATGATATTAAGTGCACTTATGGTGGCAACATTATTTGCAGGTTGTGGGAGCTCAACATCGAGTAAAGAAGGTGAGACTGATGAAGAGGCTGCAACTTCAGCTACTGAAGAAACAGTTTTAAAAATAGCTGCATTAGATGGTGGGCGTGGAGTTGAACATTGGAATAAGCTTGCTAAAAAGTTTGAAGAAAGTCATGAAGGGGTTACAGTTGAATTAATAGCTGCTTCTAATTTAGAAGAAATAATTAGACCTCAAATTCAAGGTGGAAATGTACCTGATTTAATATATTTAGCAACTGGAAGACCAGAGGCTTTAACAGAAACTTTTATAAATGAACAAGCTCTGCATGACTTAACTAATGTTATGAATATGACTGTACCAGGTGAAGATGTTACTGTAAAAGATAAAATATTACCAGGATTTTTAGAAACTTCATCTACAGCTCCATATGGTGATGGAAAAGTTTATTTAGCACCTTTATTTTATAGTCCAACTGGATTGTTTTATAACAAAGGATTATTTGAAGAAAAAGGATACGAAGTACCAAAGACGTGGGACGAGTTCTTTGCTTTAGGAGATAAGGCTAAGTCAGAAGGCATTTATTTATTTGCATATCCAACAGCAGGATATTTTGATTCTGTAATGCCAGCAATGTTAGCTGCTTCTGGAGGAATAGAGGCATTTAATAAAGCAATGAATTATGAAGAGGGATTCTGGACTTCAGATGATGCAACTAGAGTATTAGAAATTATAGCAAAATTAAAAGATTATACAGAACCTTCAGTAGTGGCAAATGCAAATGATGATAACTTTAAAAAGAATCAACAATTAATTTTAGATAATAAAGCTTTATTTATTCCAAATGGTGATTGGTTACCAAGTGAAATGGAAGATGCCCCTAGAGCAGATGGATTTGAATGGGGATTTAGTGCATATCCAGCATTTGAAGATGGTGGAGATATGTATTCTTATAACTATTTTGAACAAATGTATATACCGGCTGATGCAGCTAATACATCATTAGCAGAAGAATTCATGGCTTATATGTATAGTGATGAAGCTGTTGGAATAATTGCTGAATTAGGTAAGTCAGTAGTTCCTGTAGAAGGGGCAATTGATATTGCTAGTAAATATTTAGATGATTTACAAATTGAGATGTTAAGTGTTTATGATAATGGAGCAAAACCGGTTATGGGTGGATTTGCAGCAACAGAGCCAGTTGAAGGATTAGTTTGGAATGATTCTTATATATTAATCATTGATTCTATAATGAATGGAACTAAAACTGTAGAAGATTGGCAAACTGCATTAACAAGTGCATCTGATAAATTAAGAGAAGCTATAATTAAATAGTATTATTTAGGCGTTACGGAAGTAACGCCTATTTTTATGACATTATTTGTGTATTTTTAGGACGATAAAGATTAATAATATATTTAATAGTTAGGGGAGGAAAATATGAAAAAGGTATAAAAGAAGGAAGAGGTAAAATGAAAATAATTAATAAGGGTTTTAGGGTATTAATATTAACTTTAATATTAATATTACCTAGTAGTAGTATTAAGGCATTCAATCATGAAAATATTGATGTAAAATTAATAGGACATAGGGGTGCAAGTGCATATGAACCAGAAAATACAATTCCCTCTTTTGTGAAAGCAGCAGATCTTGGAATGTGGGGAGCTGAATGTGATTTGTATTCACTTAGGGATGGAAGTCTTATTATATTCCATGATAATGATGTTGATAGAATGACAAACGGTGTTGGTAAAATTCAGAGTATGAGTTTAGTTGAGGTTAAGGCACTAAATATTGATAGTGGAAATAATATTAAAAAGTATAAAAATTTAAAGATACCTACTTTAGATGAATATTTAATTTGCTGTAAAAAAAATAAGTTAGTTCCAGTAATTGAGTTTAAGGATATAAATGTTAATAATGTAAAAGAAGTTGTGGATAAGATTAAGGGGCATGGACTAGAAGATGAATCTATAATAATTTCAACATCATATGAATGGATAAAATATATTAGACAGTATAGTTATAAGATTCAATTTCAATATTTAAGTGATATAAGTTTAGAAAATATTAATTTATTAAAAGAGTATGGTAATTATGGAATAGATGTTAGAAAAGATAGAGTAACTGCTGAAAATGTACGTCTAGCCCATGAAAATGGAGCAGTAGTTAATGTATGGGATGTAAAGACTGAAGAAGAGGCTAATATGCTTATAGGTATAGGTGTAGATATGATTACTAGTGATTATAAATTAAAATAAAAAAATATAATTTATATGTATAATAACAAGAAAGCTTGTCAAGAATTAAAATAAATAATTCTTGGAGGTTAGAAATATGAATAAAGTTTCTTTAGTTGGTAATGTGGTAAATGATTTAGAGTTAAAAGAGTATAAGAATGATGAAGGTGAAGGAAAGTATGTTAGATTTACTTTAGCAATTAATGAGTACAGTGTTAGAAAGAATGAAAGAATTGCAACGTTTGTTGAAGTAGTAGCATTTGGTAAGAAGGCTGTAATATTGGCTCATAATGTTGGTAAGGGAAGTAAGCTAGCCGTTGAAGGGAAATTAAGAACTAGTAGTTATTTAAATAGTGAAGGTGAAAAGAAATACAAGGTAGACATAATATTAAGTGAATTTACTTTTATTGATAGTAAGAAAAAAGCTGTTAATGAAGTAATTCAGGAAGAAGTTCCATTTTAATATATAATAATGACATAATAAAACTTCAAATTTACTTTAGATTATTTTATAGAAAATAATTGTTGGTAAATTTGAAGTTTTTATTTTTGTTTATTAGGTTTATTTATATAGTTAATATTATTTTATAGTAAATTCATAAATTGGTAACTATTGAACAGCGAATTTAAGTGGAGTAAAATATAAAGTAATATAAGGTCTTAAAAAAATTATTACTTTATAAGTATAAGAGTATATTATGAAAGAAAAAAGGGGTAGGGTACATATGAGAGTTGTAAAAAGAAATGGGAAGTTTGAAGATTTCCAAATACAGAAGTTAGAAAGAAGTATAAAAAATTCAGCAAGTGATATAAACATTGTTTTTAATAATTCAGATATAAAATTATTATGTAATGAAATAATGAAAGAATTGTCAGTTGCATGTAAGGATAATGATCTTACGAGTAGCTATGAGATTGTGGGAGTTACTTTAAGTGTTTTAAAGAATAATAATTTTGGAAAAGTTATAAATAGTTATTTAGGTATATAATAATATGAAAAAGGTATCGCATCATTAATAATGCGATACCTTTTTTAGATGGTGCACCTAAAGGGATTTGAACCCCTGACGCCTGGATTCGAAGTCCAGCACTCTATCCAACTGAGCTATAGGTGCATAGAATATATTACTTATTATAATATTAAAAAATATAAAATTCTATAAAATTAGTTTTTTTATATAATATTTAGCAAATTTATTGATAAGCATATTATGTATATATAAGTTATAAATAGATAAAAATAACTATTGAAATGTAGAAAACAGAAAAAATACTATAGATTATACCATACTCTATACCTGGTGTATCAATAATAGAAAAAAAGAGAAAAATAACGAAAAAACATAGTAAATGATGAATAAATTTTAATAATTATACTTATAATATATTTGAGGCGGAAAAGCTGTGATAGAATAGTCCTTGTCCTTGAGGGAAACATTTAAGAACTGAAACAAGTTAAAAAAACTTGAAAAAATAAGTTCAAAAAAATGTTGACACGAAAGTGACAAAGTGATAAGATAAGGAAGTCGCTTGAGTGCGACACAATAAATGATCTTTGAAAATTGAACAGAATATAGTTAAAGTAAACCAGCAATTCTTTTGAGAGTCTTAAAACAAAGACTCAAAGTA
>NZ_JBCOAB010000070.1:0-13297 GCF_040227035.1 Clostridium sp. RTP31139st1_H3_RTP31139_211217 | reverse complement strand
ATTGCTAAAGATATGAATTGTAGTGTTGCTACTGTTCATAAAATAATTAACGAACAATAATGTTAATAAATTAATTAGCAAACAAAGTGTTATTTAATTAATTTATTAACAAGAATATCAAAAATTAAGGGGCTGAAAATACGAATTTACATGAAAGTTTACTAGAGCTAAACTTATAGTGGTGTTTTTACCCCTTACAAATGGCTTAAAACCGTAAAATTTAAAATATAAAAATAAAAAAACTGCGTAGAAGCTTAATTCTGCGCAGTTTTTAATACATAAAATATAAAGTTTACAGGGTTAATTTCTAAGTAGACAACCACCGTTTGAGCATAATGTAAATTTAGATAAAACACCAACACAAACATTTGAGTTTATGTTTTTACTGCATGATCCGCTACCGCTACCCATTTCATGATTAAGTGGTGCAATGGCATTATTTCCTTGTACTAAAACTTCCATCCCCGATTACCTCCTAGTATAAATATTTATATCAAAGCATAAGGCTTAGATATCTTATAAAAAATAAAATATTGTTAAAAAATTCATAAAATGATATAATAATGAAAAAATGATATATAATACTCTTACAGGAGCTTTTTTGCTATTAGATGATTATCATTACAATATTTATGAAAATATTACCAAAAATCCAATAGATACTCAAAATAAAGAGATAGTAGATAGTTTTTTATCTAATGGAATTATTGTAGATAAATCTATTGATGAGTTTTTAATAATAAAAACTAATGCAAATATTTCTAAATATATGTCAAGTGTATTTGAATTGACAATTGCTCCAACATTAGCTTGTAATATGGATTGTCCTTATTGTTATGAGAAGGAAAAAACAGGGGTAATGTCTCAAGAAATATTGGATAATATTATTAATTTTACATTACATAATATAGATTTATATGGATATAAACATCTAGAAATTACATGGTATGGTGGAGAACCATTATTACAATTAAATTCTATAAGATATCTATCGTTAGAATTTAAAAAATTATGCAAAGAAAAAAATATAACTTATGCCGCTAAAATGGTTAGTAATGGCAGCTTATTAAATAAAGAGATTGCAGAAATTTTAGTGGATGAATGTATGGTTAAATTTGTACAAATTACTTTAGATGGGTTAAATGAAAAAAATGATAAAAGAAGATATTTAAAAAATGGACAAGGAAGTTTTGATATAATAACTAAAAATATAAAAGAAATTAGAGATATTTTACCTATAAGAATAAGAGTTAACATAGATAAAGATAATAGTGATGATTTAGATAGTCTTGTTGAGTATTATAATAAAGAACTAGATCATGAAAATGTTAGCATATATATAGCTCCGGTAACAGATGAAAATGAGAATAGTTGCACAAAATCTTTATGCTATAAGCCTAAAGATTTTGCAAATATTCAAAAGCGTTTTAATGAGAAAATGAATTATAATTTTAATTTACCACAATATATACCTTTAGCTTGTGGAGCAATGGGACCTAATACTTTTGTAATAGGACCAGATGGAGATTTAGTTAAGTGTTGGAATGAAATAGGGATTAAAGATTATTCAGTTGGAAATGTTAAAAATGGATTTGTATTAAATAAAAGAGCATTAAAATGGCTTAATAAAGAGCTAGATGAAGCTTGTAGAGAATGCAAAACATTACCTATTTGTCAAGGATCTTGTCCATATCAAACTATAGATAAAAATTCTGGACCAGTATGTGATTATAGTAAATATTTAATTGAGAATACATTAAATAAAGCATGCACATACATTAAAGATAATAAAGGTATTTAATATGGTTGAATTTATATTAATATATATAAAAAAAAGGAGTATAAGAACTATTTTATATGTATTAGGGAATTTTGCAGAGGTATTTTTACAATTTAGCATTCCTTTACAGTTAGGTATTATTATAAACAATTTAGTATATGATAAATGTTATTCTAATATTATACAATCATTAATAATTTTAGCTGTTATATCAACATTTAAAATAGTAATATCATATATAAATAAATTAAATAGGGTTAATTTAGTTAATAATATATCATTTGAAATTTCGATGGATATTATTAAACATTTATCAAAATGTGAATTATCTTTTTTTAAAAAGAATTCTTCGGCTTATTTAAGAGATAGAATAAATAGCGATTCAGTTAGTATAGTTACTTTTGTAATTGATTCTATTATTATGATGGTAATTTATATAATATCAGCAATAGTGTTATTAGTAGGTATTAATAAAATAAACACTAAAATTACAATAGTATATATTTTTAGTATACCAATATATATATTAATATATTTATATTTTAAGAAAAAAATGTATTTAGTGAATTATTTATTAAAAGAAGCAAGTAGTAGATATACATCGGTAGTAACAGATCAATTTAATGCAATCTCATTTATAAAATATAACTCATTATATGGAATAATGAAGAATAACATTAAAAATGAATATAAAAAATTGTATAAAGCAACACGAGAATCCACTAAGGTTTCGGCTAAATTAAATAGTGTAGGAGACGGAATAACACAATATGTAAATATAATCATATTGTTTATTGGTTTTAATGAAGTGCTTAATGGAAGTCTTGAGATAGGATATTTTACAATACTAAGTAATTATTTAACGTATATATTAGAAATAACATCATCTATGTTGAATTTTAGTAGCATTTATCAAACAACTAAAGCATCATATGATAGAACTCAGGAACTATATAATATATCAAAGACCATTCAAGGTATAGAAGATATTGATGAAATAGAGAGTATAGATATTAAAAATCTAAGTTTTTCATATAAAAACAAAAAAATTATAGATGATTTCACATATGAGTTTAAGAAGAATAATGTATATATATTAAAAGGTGAAAATGGAAGTGGGAAAAGTACATTAATAAAGCTAATAACAGGAATGGAAAATAGCTATTTCGGGCAGATAAATATTAATGGTAAGAATATAAAAACTATAAATATGAATAATATTCTTAAAAAAAATATTACTGTAGTAGAACAAGAACCAAATTTATTAGGTGGAGAGCTTAGGAAGCTAATAAGTGTTATAAACAAAGATATAAATTCTAATAGATCAATAGAATTATTTAAAAAATTAGGTTTAAATGAAGAATTCAATATTAATGATTTGATAATAGATAATAGTAATTCTAATATTTCAGGGGGAGAAAAGCAAAAAATAGCTATATTCTTAGGGATATTGAAGGAATCTAATGTAATGATATTAGATGAGCCAACATCTGCATTAGATGGTGAAAGTAAACTTTTATTAGTTGAGCTATTAAAAGAAGTCAAAAAGGATAAAATTATTATACTGATATCTCATGAAAAAAGTTTAGATAATTCTATGATTAGTGAATTAAATGCAAAAAAAATATATATAAATTAAAAAAGGAATAGAGAATGCATAAACTAAGTGATTATAGAAAAAGTAATATTAAAGAAGAAATTTTAGAAGTGATATTTCTAATAGGAATGTTTGTAGTTTTATGGCAGTATTATAGATATTCATACATTAGTCATTTAATAGTAAGCTTAATAATAATAATAGTATTATTAAACTTACTTAGTGACAATGAGAGTATGAATATACCAAGTAAAAGAAAAGCCATATTTCCTTTTATATATATATATATATTAATATTTTTTCAATCAACGCTATACTTGAAATTAATGACCTTACCTAAAATAGTATCTATACAATCATCAATAATAAGATTAATTATTATACAAATTATCGTTATTATATTACCTATGTTAACATGTTATTTCTTTTCAATTAAGTTAACAGATTTTAATTGGAAAACCTCATTTAAGTGGTTAGTAGTTAGTTGTGTGATTTTCATAATATTATTTATACCTAAGATTTATATTGATGGATTTTCAGTATTTAAATATAATAAATTTTCTTGTATTAGTGATTATATATTTGATTCATTTGATGCTCTAATATTTAATGCTAGTTTTGAAGAAGTGCTTTTTAGGGGATTCTTAATTAGTTTATTAAAATCCTTTAAATTAAATAATACTAAAATAAATATTATTCAATCAATAATATTTGGATTAATACATATTTATCAAACTTCTTTTTGGGGATTAAGTTATCATATACTAATGGGATATGTTTTGGGAAAACTATATTTAAAATCTAAATCACTTACACCTAGTATAATATTACATTTATTAATTAATCAAGTATAATTAAAGTATTATTTAGGAGTTTATAACAAATTAAAATCAGTGAATAACTTTAAGAGAGTAGTAAATTAATGGTCTACAGAGTGTTTTTTCTGTAGATGTTACTGTATGATTAAATACTTAGAGAAATTTATGTTCAGAGTTAAAATAAAGCTAAAATAATGATTTAAATAAAATGTATCCTATAAAGTATATACTATAAGGTACATTTTATTTGATTTTAGTATGGATTTTTTTAATTACATTTTTACATAATGTAATTATTTTTTTATAAATTAGTTATTTTCACTAATAAAGTTTTCAAGCCAAGTTTTAGATTTTTAATTATTATTAAAGTATGATTTAAATTTATTAGCTAATTCTACATTATCAATTTCCATATTTTCAATAATAGCGACTATTTGAATTAATCTCCTTGTACGAGCTTTTCTTTCCTTTTCTTTTTCACGAGCTAGTAAGGCTTGTTTTTGTGCCTTTAATTGATTAATTTTCTGTTCAATTTTATCTATTTTTTCTTTATATTGCATTAAAAAATAATCTCTAAATAATAGTATATTTTAAGTGGCAAAGTATAGCAATAATGTCTTGCAAACTATGGAAATTATAAAGAAATAATTCGGAAAGTAAGTTGTAAATAATATGAGAGAATATAAGTAAAGAAAGATAGATATAGTTGATTGGAATAAAAAAGAGAAGTTAGAAGAGTGGAGAGAGCAATGGGCAAACTACGTAAATGGAAGTCTTGAAAGAAATGGAATAAAAGAAATAATAGATCATAGAACTCTTGCAGAGCAAGGGATAGAAAGAATTCCCCAAATTCATGTGGGAACATATGTAAATGCTATGGAAAAAAGGGGGTACAATCTGATTGAGGTCAGATAAACAAGAAAATTGAGGAACTTAATAGTCAAATAGAAAATATAGAGAAAGAAAAAGTTAAGGCTATAAGTGAGTTTAATGAGCTTAATAAAGAAGAGAAAGAGAAATATAGATTTATAACACTTGAAGAAAAAAACAATAAAAAAAGCTGAAAATATAGTTAAGAGGCAGTTAGATAGAAAGATTATAGATTCTTCAGTAAATAAGTTAAATAACATTAGAAGAGTATTTGTAGATGAACTAAATAAATTAAAGTTTGAACTTTATTCGTTGAAAGAAGATATTAGACTTATGAAAGGTTGGAGCAGTGACATTGAAAATCATAAAAAACAATTAGAAGAATTGCCAAAGAATTTATTTGGAAGATATAACGATAAGTCAGCTGCCACGGAAATACAAGAAATTATAAAAATTAAAGAGAAAGTTTTAGAAAATAGGGGATATAAGGATAAAAATACAATATTAATGAAAGAGAAAAAATTAAATTTAAATAAATATAGAGAGTACTATTCGGAGTATAAAGAACAGTTTCTATAATCAAAATAGTTGTCGTTACAAGGGGGGAAGATGTATAAAGGCAGTTAATAAATATTGTGGTTACAAGGTTTATATAAATAAAATTAGTGGAAATTAGTAAGATGTGGAAAAGAAATTAAACTTTAATGGAATAAGTGGAAGTAATGATATTTTAGAGAGATTTGAGCAGGTAAAGAAAAAAGTCAAGAGATAGATAAGTAAAATATGAGTAGAAGTGAGTAAATTCAAGCGTTGACAACAAGGTACAACAAAAAAAATCTTGCTTTATGAAGAAAAACAGGGTAAAATTAACTTAAATTTGAAATTAAAATTAAATAAAAAAAGCTCTTATTCAACTCTTAATATTAAGTTTCGCACTCTTAATATTAAGCCAAACTTTAAAGGTATTCGCACTACCTAAAAGACGTTAGAAAAGAACTTCATTTAGTTAGTAACTACGTTCAAGGTTATATCTCACACATAAAACCAAGCACGAAAGCTACTTTATAAAATATATTTTATTCAATATTATGAATAAAGTATAACTGATTAAAGAAGAATTTTCAAGCCTTTTAGTATGGTAAAACCTTACTGAAAGGCTTTTTTATTTAACTAAATAAAAATTAAGACAAGTTTCATAAATTAAATACTGAAAAATCCTGTATGGTAAGTGGTTAAGGAATAACACTATAAAAAACTACTCGGCTCAATTTTACCCTAATTATGAGGAGGATATTAAAATGGAAAGTTTTAAAGAGCTTCAGGAAGAGAGTGATATTATAGCTATAGTAACACCTACAGGTGATAGTGTTATTTTAGGAGATTCAGTTATAACTAAAGTAAAAGTTGATAATATACTTAAAGGAGAATGTGAAGAGTATTTAAATATTATTGAACCAGTATCATTATTTTATGAAAATGTTGAAGAAGGTAATTTAAGTTATGTATCAAGTATAAATGGATATAATTTTATGAAGCAAAACAAAGAGTATATAGTATTATTAAATAAAGCGAATAATGTAGATTATTCAGATGAATTATATGTTTACCATAATGTATATTTAGGAAAGTTTCCTAAAGCATATAAAGATATATCTTATAAAATATATGATGATATTGATATATATAAAACGATAAATTCGTATGAGCAAGTATTTAATAATATTGAGGCAGTGAACTACTATAAAGACATATATAATCAAATTATATTTGAGTATAAAATAAATTAAAAGGTTTCAAAAATTTTTGAAACCTTTTTTATATTAAATAACTCTATAAGTATATAAGAATTAATAGGAGGATTAAGTTTATGGAGGGAATAATATATCAGTATGACAATATAAAAACTATAAACTTAAATGAATATGACTTAATTGTTAAATCAATTAATAGTGATTATGATTCATTTGCAAATTTAATGAAACTTCATAAAAGGCATTTATATCAAATGGCATATATCCATACACGTGACAAAGATATGGCATTAGATATAATTCAGGAGACTACAATTGTTGCATTTAAAAATATAAAATCATTAAAAGAACCATTAGCATTCAAAAAGTGGATAACTAGAATATTGGTTAATATTACTATTAGTGAGTTAAAAAAAAGAAAAAAAGTAATACATATAGATAATTATGATGTTATCAATAATGATGATATATTTATTAATAATAAATCGATAAACATTGATGAGAAACTTGATTTATATAATGCGGTTGATTTACTGAAAAATAATTATAAAACAATAATTATAATGAAATACTTTAATGATTTAACAATTAAAGAAATAGGATATACATTAAATTTATCAGAGAATACTGTAAAAACAAATCTAAAGAGAGCAAAAGAAGCTTTATTCAAGATTTTAAAGGAGGGATATTTAAATGATTAATAGAGATTTAGATAAAATAGAGATTCCTGATAATATAGATGAATTTATAGATAAAGGTATAAATAAATTAAAAAGGGAGAAGGAGAAAAAGGTGAAGAAGCATTATTTAAAAGTTTGTAGTATGATTGCAATACTATCTATATTTATAATAGGAGTATTTTTTAATTCTAATTTAGCGAGTGCAAGTGAAGGAAATGCATTTGAAAGTATATTTAAGTATTTTGAAACTAAGTTATTATCGAATTCAAAAATATCTGATATTGAAACAAACGTAAATCAAACTATTAATTCTAATAATATAAACATTACTATTGAAAGTGTGGCTTGTGATGATAATTATATAAGTATTTCATATAAAGTTTTAAATAAGGATACATTTAACATAAAAGAAAGTGATATTCATAAAGTATCATTACAGGGTCAGATAAAATATACGGATTCAGAAAGCAGTATTTCCACTTTTACGGATAATTTTTCATTTATTGATGAAAATACTTTGCTTATAGTGGAAAAATATAGAATAAGTGATTTGTTTAATGGTCCAATACCAGTTGATGAATTTAATTTAGAAGTAAAATTAAACTCTATTGAAATAATTATGGTTGATGAAATAGATTCAACTAATAAAACAAAAGAATATAATGGAAGCTGGGAGTTTGAAGTTCCCGTAAAGAAGGATTTATCAGAAAGTAAAAATATAGATATAAAAAATATAATAACAGATGGTACATCAATAGAAGATATAGAACTTACACCATATGAATTAAAAATTACAGTAAAACGTGATAAAAATCTTCCAAAAGCAATAGTCACTTTTAAAGATAATAATGGAAATGAAATAGAAAACATATCAGGACATAGAATAAATGATGAAACTATAATACAAACATTAAATCTTCCTAATGTTAATGCAGAATATTTAGTAGGTTATATTAAGTATGTTGATGAAATTCATAATGATACTTGTATTAGTTGTAATGATGATAATACACATTCTCATGAGATAGAAATGGAAGAAAAAATATATTTAAATAACTGATAATAGCAATATTTTTATGTAGTAGTTTATGTGTGGGGGTAATGCTACAAGTTATAAGAGAGTTGAATATTTAACTCTCTTTTTTATTTTATATGATATTAAATTTTATTATAAATTTAATATCATATAAAAAGTCAGAATAGAAATTAACACTAATTAAATTGTTTTTTACTTCAGCATTATATAAATAGAGAGAATTTCTAAATATATTTTAATTATTTATTTTTGGATATAAATTTTTTAAGCTAAGTTTTGGATTTATCATTAGCTTCAAAGTAGGATTTGAACTTATTGGTCAATTCTACATTATCAATACCTATATTTTCAATAATAGCGCATATTTGAATTAATCTTCTAGTACGAGCTTTTCTTTATCCTTTTTTCACGAGCTAGGATTATTTGTTTTTGTAATTTTAATTTATTAATTTTATGTTCAATTTTATTTATTTTTTCTTTATGTTGTATTAAAAAATCAACTATAAATAATAGTATATTGTAAGTCGAAAGGTATAGCAAAAATTCATTACAAACTATGCAAATTATAAAGGGATAATTCTAAAAGTAAGTTGTAAATAATATAGCATAATACTACAATAAAGTGAGCAAATAAATCCAGTAGTATTAATACATAGAGAGTCTGAACAACAAAAAGAATTAAGTAAATCGATATATAGAGGAATTTAGAGATAAGTAAAATATGAGTAGAAGTGAGTAATTTCAAGCGATGACAACAAGGTACAACAAAAAAATCTTGCTTTATGAAGAAAAACAGGGTAAAATTAACTTAAATTTGGAATTAAAATTAAATAAAAAAAGCTCTTATTCAACTCTCATATATTAGTCTGCAAACTAACATATGAGCCGAACTTTACAAGGTACTGCAATACCTAGAAAGCTGTTAGAAAAGAACTTCATTTAGTTAGTAACTACGTTCAAGGTTATATCTCACACATAAAACCAAGCACGAAAGCTACTTTATAAAAAATATTTTATTCAATATTATGAATAAAGTATAACTGATTAAAGAAGAATTTTCAAGCCTTTTAGTATGGTAAAACCTTACTGAAAGGTTTTTTTATTTAACTAAATAAAAATTAAGACAAGTTTCATAAATTAAATACTGAAAAATCCTGTATGGTAAGTGGTTAAGGAATAACACTATAAAAAACTACTCGGCTCACCACCGAGGATAGCGCCGTTAGATGGGGAGGTGCTATTTTTAGACAAACTATTAAAGTTAGTTTTTAGTAGTGGAGTGCCTGTCCTGGTGGAGTTTGCATTAGCTCCTAGGGGTGTGTAGAAAGTTACATGGTAGTATGCTCGATAATACCAGACCTAAACGAGATTGATTTACATAGTGGTTGGAAGCCACGGGATAAATGCGACACGGATACCTCAATGGCTCCAAGCCATAATATCATGTTTGCTTGTCCCCTTTGCAATTAGTATTTTTATGTTATATTAATTGCAAGGGGGGGAGCGAGCCGTTTCCTAATTCACCAAACCATAGTTGATGTTGACTTAAAAGTCAACTAAAAAAATATGAAAATTTAGTGCGAGCGATGGGGGGTATAAGAATATGAGTAAAAAGAAAAAACAAAAATATTATGCTATTAAAGAAGGTAAGGGTGTTAAAAATAAGATAGTTAGAACCTGGAGTGAGTGTAAAGAACTTGTATTAGGTTATCCTAGTATATATAAATCTTTTTATACAGAAGAAGAAGCTATAAAATTTTTAGGTGGTATTAATGATAAAGATATTCCAGCAATTAAAGAAAAAATAAAAGTTAATATACAGTCTAGTAAGAAAAGAAGATCTTCAACAAAAGCAATAAATTTTAGAGTTCCTAATGAGGTTTATAATGAGTTTATTAAGAAGGTAGATGAAACCGGATTAGATAGAGATAAAATATTATTGGAAATGATTAAAGAATGGATTGATTAATAATAGGTAGACAGGATTTTTAAGGGATTTATTGAATTTTTTAAATAGGGATTTATTTAAAAAGGGAGGGTTTAAGGGATGTTGAGGAGTGTTGCAGAAGTATCAGTTTTAACTGGTTTAAGTAAAGTTAGTATTTATAATAAAATTAAGTTAAAAGAAATAGAGAAGTATGTTGTTAAAAACAAGGGTATTACTTATATTTCAGATGAAGGTATTAATTTAATATTTAAAGGTTTAAACTTTAAGGATGATACACTAAATGGTTTTACTAATGGCTTAAATATTGATAGAGAAGATGTTGATATAAGTATTAAAAATACTGACTTTAAAGAGTTTAAACTTGAGTTAAAAGAGTTCAATAAAGAATATTTAAATAGTTTAAAAGCTGAAAATGAATTTTTAAAAAAGCAATTAGATGAAAAAGATAAGCAAATATCTGAATTGCATAAGTTAATTGAAAATAGTCAGATACTTTTAAAGGAAGAGCAGAAAAAAAGTGAACAACAGTTATATTTAGCAGAACATTTTGAAGAAGTAGATAATAAGCTCCAAGATCTAAGAGAAAAAATGGAGCAAAAAAGAAATGAAAAAATAAAATTATTTAAGATTTTTTCAAAGTAGATTTATAGAGTATTTTTTATTAAGGGGAAAATTATGAAGTTAGAAAAAAAGAAATATTTTTTATGTCCAATGTGTGGAGAAAACTTAAGCTTCCAAAGACAGAAGAATTAGAAGTTATATTTATAAAATGTAGTTGTGGATGTGGTAGTTTTATACAAGTTAGAAATGGCTATCATATTCCATCTAAACGAGGTATTGAAAAATTCTTTTAAAAATTTATTTAATTTTAGAAATAAATTTTTAAAAGAATTAGAAGAATAGCAAGCATAGGAAGTGAGTACACACTTCCTATAAATTTAAATTTAAGTAAATCTTAATTTTAAATTTATTTATTGGGAGAGCTGCCCAACCCCTTTTGAAAAAAATTTTTTAGAATGATGTTTACAAATTGAAAGTTAAAATACTATTTATATTTTAGGGGGATTATTTATTTATGGAGCAGTGGCTCCATTTTTTTATAAAAAAATAGTTTGAGGTTAAAGAAATATATGATAAAATTAAGAAAATAACCACCGACAAAGCGTCGGGTTATATACGGTTTTAATACGGTTTTCATACGTCAAAGGTGGATATTTGGAAATTTTTTTGTACCCATAGAAACGCTAGGCTTTGCCTAGTCCCACAAAGTTTTTGGGGGCAGTTTCTCTTTATGCTCTTATAAAATATCTACAGGTATAATTTCCAGTTAAGATATTTTATAATTCTTTTTTGGGATTTGATTAAACTTTTTTAAAGTTTAAGGGTGAGCATAGCGAGGGCAAAGCCCTTAAATAAAAAAGAAAAGGAGTTAAGTAATATGGCAAGAATAAGAAAAGAATATAAAATGACAGAAAAAAATGTGGAGTACATAGAAGAAGTTAAAGAGAAAAATAATTTAAAATATAGCAGTGAAGCATTAGATTTAATAATTAGAGAGCATAGACAAAATTCAGATATTACAACAGAAGCTATGATTAAAATAATAGCAAAAGAAGTAGCAGAACAAATCAAATTTGATATGAAAGAAATTAAAAGTTCTAGCAATAATACTGATAGAAATACTCAAATACTTTTAGAATTAATTAATGGATTTTTTGTAATTTCTGAGTATGGAAGGTTAGCAACAACAGAGGATATTATAGCACCAGCATTACCTAAGGCAATAGAGCTTGTAGATACGAGAAGAGAAAATAAAATAGTAAGAGGTTTAGATAAGAAATATTAAAGTAAAAAAACTCAAGTATTTAGATATAGAGTATTAATTATATTTTTTAATGACCAACTGGAGTATTAAGTAACGGAGTGGAGAGTAGCGTAATGAGTAAGTTAATACGTAAGGCGGTAGAAAGTATTTAGTCTTAAATACTTTTTTAAATTAAACTTTTAAAAAGTTTAATAGAATGTTATTTATAAAAATGATATACTTTAAATAAGTTTTAGTTTGCAAATTTTCCATAGAAGATTTGCTCCGTAAAGGACATCTTTAAAGGTGTCCTTTTATGATATAATGATTAAGTAAACTAAAACTTAAAAAAATTTAAAGGAGAAATAGTATATGGAAAAAGAAATATTAGAAATTTTAAAAGCTATGCAACAAGATATAAAAGGGTTAAAAGAGAGTCAAGAAAGACTTGAATCTAAAGTAGATGGAATTGAAAAGAAGCTTGATGGAGTTGTAGAGCAGACAGCAGATTTATTAGAATTTAGAACTTCTGTAGAAGAAAAGCTTAATGAGTTGAAAGAGGTTGAAGAAGTAACTAAGGCAAATTGTTATGACATAGCAAAATTAAAGTTAAAAGCAGTAAAATAGAATCATAAAAAAGTGAAATTTTATGTGATGTACATGAAATTTTACTTTTTTTATTTTTACTAGGGAGTTTTAAATTCAATTAAGTTACAAAATTAATTATTGAACAAAATAAAGAAAGTGCTATATTTAAGTTAATAAATTAATTAGTTAACGGAGTGGTTATAGTGGCAAGAAAAACTATTAAAGGATTAGAGGAAATAATTACAGATTTAGAAAAGCGTTTAAATGAACAGAATAAAATTAATGTTGAATTACATAATCAAATATCAGAAATGCAAATGATTGCTGATGATAAATTTGAAAATAGTCCAATATATCATCAAATGGTCAAGGAAATTGAAAAATTAAAGGCTATTATAAGATTAAATGAAATAAACACTAAATCT
>NZ_JBCOAB010000069.1:0-14496 GCF_040227035.1 Clostridium sp. RTP31139st1_H3_RTP31139_211217 | reverse complement strand
ATTACTGGAAATCAAAATTTCCAGTAATATTTGATTTATAAGAAACTATATTACACAAAATTATCTACAGTCTCGGATAAGTTAAAGCTGCATCTATTTTTTTCTTTTGTCTATGTTGTTTATCATAATAATCAGCCATTTCTTCCATAACCTGATCTATATTTCCTGTTGCCTCTCCAACTTCAACCATTGCAGTAAGCATAAAAGGTATATCTTTATGTTTATGCAAAACTTCTGATAAAGAGCTTCCTTTTTGAACTTCATCATAAACATTTTCTAATATCTTTTTCAACTTTTTATGTTCAATTTGATCTTTTATCATTGCTATAGTTCTCATCATTGGTATACCTGCAGATAAAGTAAAATAAAATTGTCTACAAAGAATTGCTAAATGATCAAAAGGTATTCCCTTTTTAATATTAAACTCTAATGTAGCACCTTTATTATTCTCTCTTACTGAAATTGGGAATATTCCTTTACTTCTAAGCATTTCTTTTACATCATCTTGTGTTTCAAGATCAATCATTCCTTTAACTGTAGAACCATCTAATGATTTACCTTCATATAAAAAAACAGGCATTTATCATTTCTCCTTTAATCACCTAATAAAGTTACTCTTAACAATTCTTCTACTGTAGAATTACCATTCAATACAACATTCATTGCAGACTTGTTTAATGTTTTCATATTATTTCTTAATGCAGCATTTGTAATTTCTTCTAGTGGTTTATCTGCATTAATTAAGTCTCTTATTTCTCTATTAATTTCCATAACTTCATATATGCCAACTCTTCCCTTATATCCAGTATTGCTACATCTATTGCAGCCTACTTTTCTGTATAAAGTTAAATCCTGATATTTAGGCACTCCTAAAATTTCTTTTTCATAATCACTTGCTATATATTCTTCTTTACAATGAATACATAGTTTTCTTATAAGTCTTTGAGCTATAATTCCTACTAAAGCAGATGAAACAAGATAAGGAGCAACCCCCATATCTTTTAATCTTACTATAGATGATGGTGCGTCATTAGTATGTATTGTACTTAGAACTAAATGTCCTGTTATAGCAGCTCTAACAGCTATTTCGGCTGTTTCAGTATCTCTTATTTCCCCAAGCATTACTATATCAGGATCTTGTCTTAATATTGATCTTAATCCTGAAGCAAATGTTAATCCTGCTTTAGCATTAACGTTTACTTGATTAATCCCATCCATTGAAAATTCAACTGGATCTTCTACAGTGATTATATTTTTATCTTCTTTATTTAAATCCCTTAATAAGGAATAAAGAGTCGTTGATTTACCACTTCCTGTTGGCCCAGTAACTAATACTATTCCATGTGGCTTATTAATAATTTTATTTATCTTATCTAAATCATCATCAGCAATCCCCAGTACTGATTTATCAACATTAAATTCACTTTTATCTAATATTCTTATAACTATTTTTTCACCATTTACAGTTGGTAAAACTGACACTCTTAAGTCTACATTTTCATCATCAACCCGAGTAAATATTCTTCCATCCTGCGGAATTCTTTTTTCTGCAATATCCATATTACCCATAATTTTTATTCTGGTAATCAAACCAGCCAATGGTTCCTTTGGTGAGTCAAATTGCTTTTGTAATGCTCCATCAATTCTATATCTTACACAAACTCTATTTTCAAAAGGCTCTATATGTATATCACTTGCTTTACTTCTTACTGCATTTTGAATGATAGAATCAACAAGCTTTACAGCAGGTGCATTTTTTATATCTTCGCTTAACTCTTCTTCAAGTACCTCATTATTTTTTTCTTGATTTCTAAATTCTTCTGCAGTTTTTTTCATATAATCTTCTGAATAATATTTTGATATTGCTTGTGATATTTCAGCTTTACCACATAAAGCAATTTTAACTTCATATCCAGAAGCAATTCTAACATCATCCTCAGCTATTATATTAAGTGGATCATTCATTAAAACTAATAATTTACCCTCAATAAACTGAACTGGAAATACATTGTATTTTTTAGCTAAGGATTCAGAAATCATCTTAACAGCTTTTCTATCTACTGTTATCATATCTAAATAAATTCTTTGTATTCCAAGCTGTATCTCTAAAGCCTGTAATAAGTCATCCTCAGTAATAAAACCTCTTTCTATTAATACCTCTCCTATTTTATTACCTGTTTCTTTTTGAATCTTTAGCGCTTCTTGTAAGTCATTTTCTGTAATATAGTTAAGTTCAATTAACATATCACCTAACCTCTTTCTTCGATTCATTTTTCCTCCATGTAATACTTTAATATAAGGTTTATGTATATTTTTATTACTACCTTTTAAGTAATTATTTTTATTACTATATCTTAGTATAATTAGTAAACTATTGATATTCAATCATAATCTCATTTATTATTTAATTAAAAATTTAGTTAAAACAATCCTAAATAAATATCTATTAGCCTACTTCCATATAAGCAAGCTATTATTCCACCTATAGCTAAATATGGACCAAATGCAATCTCAGCTTTTCTTTCTTTTAACTTGAATATCAAGATTATGGTAGCAACTATTCCCCCTAAAATTATGGCTAAAAATAAAGTCACTAAAATACCCTTTATACCTAAAAATAATCCGCATATAAGTGCTATATCAATATCGCCCTCTCCCATACCTCTAGTTAAAACAACAATAAGGTATATAATACCAAACCCTATAAATGCACCTGCAACATAATTCCAAGGTATTGATTTTGTCTCTATCCATTCTAATGCTGCAAATAATATTCCAGATACTACTCCAAAAACTACTGTGGAGTTATAAACATATTTGGTTTTAAAATCAATAAACCCTATTACTATTAAAAGAGAAGCTAATAAGCAGAACTTAAATAAATTTAAGGTAAATCCAAATTTCAAATAAATTGCTACATATAAAATTGCATTTAATATCTCAACTATTGGATATTGTATAGAAATTTTCTCCTTACAACTTCTACATTTTCCACCTAAAAATATATAGCTTAACACTGGAATCAAATCTTTAGCTTTTAATTCATATCCACAATTAGTACAATGTGATGGTGGAAATGCAATTGATTCTTCGTTTGCTATTCTACAAATGCATACGTTTAAAAAACTTCCTATTACTAATCCAAAGATTACTACTAAAAAAATATCCATTACTACTCCTTAAAACAAAACTTACATTATATTATTATAGAAACAAATAATTGTAATTAATACTAATTAATTATATAGTACCATTTTTTATTACTATTTTCCATGTTTTATTCATTTTTTGTAATTTTTTGTATTTTACTACAAAAAAACTTTTCTTTTCTAATTATATCTAATAATAAAATAAAAATAAGGTTATTACTAACTCATAGTTATAGTTAATAATAACCTTATTTATTGAAATGTTAATTTTTATTTATATTAATACATTCCATCCATTCCGCCCATTCCTGGTGCACCTTGCATTGGTTGTTCCTTTTGTGGAATATCAACTACAGCAGCTTCAGTAGTTAAGAATGTAGAAGCTACAGATGCAGCATTTTGAAGTGCACTTCTTGTAACCTTAGTTGGATCAACTATTCCAGTCTTAATCATATTTACATATTCATCATGTAAAGCATCATATCCCATTCCAGCTTCACTGTTCTTAATTCTTTCAATAATTACAGAACCTTCAACTCCTGCATTAATAGCAATTTGTCTCATTGGCTCTTCTAATGCTCTTACTATAATGTTAATACCAACTTGAGTATCAGCAACATCTGATTTTAATTCTGCAACCTTGTTAATAACATTAACATAAGCTGTTCCACCACCTGGTACTATTCCTTCTTCAACCGCAGCCTTAGTAGCAGCTAAAGCATCTTCTATTCTAAGCTTTCTTTCCTTAAGTTCTGTTTCTGTAACAGCACCAACTTTAATTACTGCAACACCACCAGAAAGTTTAGCTAATCTTTCTTGTAATTTTTCTTTATCAAATTCAGAAGTAGTCTCTTCTATTTGCATCTTAATTTGATTAATTCTTTCTTTTATATTAGCGCTATCGCCTCTACCATTTACTATAGTAGTATTATCCTTTGTTATCTTAACACTTTCAGCTTGACCTAGCATATCTAAAGTAGTTTCTTTTAAATCTCTTCCTAACTCTTCAGAAATTACTTGACCACCAGTTAAAATAGCTATATCTTGAAGCATTTCTTTTCTTCTATCCCCAAATCCTGGAGCCTTAACAGCAACACAGTTAAATGTTCCTCTTAACTTATTAACTACTAATGTAGCCATTGCTTCACCTTCGATATCTTCAGCTATTATTAATAACTTCTTACCAGCTTGAACTATTTGCTCTAATACTGGTAATATTTCTTGTATGTTTGTAATCTTCTTATCAGTTATTAAAATTAATGGATTATCTAATACTGCTTCCATTTTTTCAGTATCAGTTACCATATAAGCTGAAACATATCCTCTATCAAATTGCATACCCTCAACTACTTCTAGTTCAGTACCCATTGATTTAGATTCTTCAACAGTAATAACTCCTTCATTACCTACTTTTTCCATAGCATCAGAAATAAGCTTACCTATTTCTTCATCAGCTGCAGAAATAGCTGCAACTCTAGCTATATCTTCCTTACCACTAACTGGTTTAGAAATTTCTAATATTTCACTAACTGCTTTATCTACAGCTTTTCTTATACCATTTCTAAGTAACATTGGATTTGCACCAGCTGTTACATTTTTTAATCCTTCTCTTATAATAGCTTGAGCTAAAAGTGTAGCTGTTGTAGTACCATCCCCTGCAACATCGTTAGTCTTAGTTGCAACTTCCTTTACTAATTGAGCTCCCATATTTTCATATGGATCTTCTAATTCTATTTCTCTTGCAATTGAAACACCATCATTTGTTATAAGTGGTGAACCAAACTTCTTATCTAAAACTACATTTCTTCCTTTAGGTCCTAATGTTACCTTTACTGTATCAGCTAGTTTATCAACACCAACTTGCATTGCTCTTCTAGCTTCTTCTCCGAATTGAATCATCTTTGCCATAATAAACTTACCTCCCAATTAATTATTCTACTATTGCTAATATATCGTCTTGCTTTAATATAATATATTCCTCACCGTCAACCTTTACGTCTGTTCCTGCATACTTAGAATATAACACCTTATTTCCAACTTCTACATCCATAGGAACTCTCTTTCCTTCAACCATTGCCCCTGGCCCTATTGCAACAACTTCTGCTTCTTGTGGTTGCTCTTTTGCTGTTCCTGTTAAAAGTATTCCACTCTTTGTAGTTGTTTCAGCTTCTAATTTTTTTATTACTACTCTGTCACCTAATGGTTTTATATTCATAAATAAACCCTCCTATATTTCATTTGTTAGCACTCACTTTAATAGAGTGCTAATATCTTTATATTTATAATATAATTTATAAAGTAAACTTTCAACAATTACTTTCTATATTATTACCTTACTAAGGTCAAATATTACTAATTATAGTAATTTATTTTTAATTTACTTTGTTTTCCATTACTTTTCTAAACATTTCATTCACTTATATATCCTAAATTTTCATTCAATGTTCTTTAATTTAAACTTTAAATTTATCCCTAATTTACTTATCACTCTGATTTATATTAAATTATCTTTATATAACCCAATATTAATTTTAACATAAAATTCCATATATTGAAATAAGCTGCGATTTCATCATACTATAGACAAATCCACAGCTCTATCTCATAACTTATTTATACAATAAATATCTTATATCAATTTTTATAACAATAACTATTCGTCTTCAGAAGGCATTCTTTCTAAATTAACATCTTCAAATTCCTCAAGAGTTCTATTCTTAAGAACAGCCTTAATAGTAGTTCCATTATTAATCTTAGTAAATGCAGCCTTAGCTCTCATTGGAGGAGCAATTACTCCTGCACCATTGATACATCCACCTTCACACATCATACCTTCAATAAAGTTTCCTGGTAACTTACCAACCTTGGCAAGCATCATAGTTTTTTTACAGTCAAGTCCTGAAGTTGGTATTGGTTTAAAGTCAACTTCAACTCCACTATCTGCAATATAATTCTTAATAGCTGCAGTCAATCCACCTGAAGCACCAAAGTTTCTTCCAAATACAGATGCATCATTAACATTTTCTTCTTCACATTCAAAAGGATTAACATCAAATGCTTCAAATAAAGCAAGTAATTCTTCAAATGTTAAAACATAATCAACTGCATCTTCTATTCCTATTCTAACAGCTTCACTCTTTTTCGCTGTACAAGGACCTATAAATACAACCTTAGCTTCTGGATCAACTTTCTTTACATACCTTGCTGCTGCAACCATTGGAGATACAGTTCCAGAAATTCTATCTTTTTCAGTTGGGTTAGTTTTTTCAATGAAATTTAAAAATCCTGGGCAACAGGAGTTAGTCATATATTTATCTCCTCTTTCCATTCTTTCAACAAATTCATTAGCTTCATGAACTGTTACTGCATCAGCTCCTAATGCTGCTTCAATCATTTCCTCAAATCCAAGTGCTCTTATAGCATTTCTAATCTTACCATAATTCATAGTAGGACCAAATTGACCAGTTATAGCTGGTGCAACAATTGCATACATCTTTCTATTTCTTCCAAGCCTCTTTGCAACTGGGACAATTAAGCTCTTATCAGAAATTGCTCCAAAAGGACATGCTCTCATACATGAACCACAATTAACACATAATTCCTGTTTAATCATAGCTCGTCTGTCATTAGGATTAATATCTAAAGCTCCTGTTGGACATGACCTCTTACAAGGTCTCATAACTTCAGATATAGCATCATAAGGACATGCTTTTTTACATCCCCCACATTCCTTACATAGCTCTTGATTTATATAAGCTCTTCCATTTACTATTGTAATAGCTCCAAAATTACATGCACTTTGACATCTATGAGCAAGACAGTTTCTGCATGAGTCTGTTACATTGAACTTGTTTATAGGACATCTATCACATGCTGCTTCAATAACATATATAATTTGTTCATCAGGTCTAATATCAATTAAATCTGGCTCAGCATTATCACCATTAGCAAGATATCCAGCTGCAAGCTTGGCTCTTTCTAAAACGATAGCTCTTTCTTTATAAACACAACATCTATATTGTGCAACTTCACCTTTAATAACCTCATAAGGAACCTTTTCAATACTTTCTAAACTAATTTCATCATTTTTTGCAAGTCTTGCAACTTCTGTTAATACCTCATGCTTTAACTTTTTAAGCTGAGTTTCAAACTTGAACATTTAACCACTCCCCTCAGTACTGTATACCACTTCTAATTATACAATATTTTCCCAATAACTTCTTTTCTTTTCCGAATATTCTGATAATATTTTTTCATATTTAAAGTTCAACATTTATCCTCAAAATCACATTTAATTTTATTTTTTTATAAATTAATTTCTAAATTTACTTATAAAAAAAATGATAGGATTTCCTTTTACAAATAAATCCTATCACTTCTTTAAAATAACTTAATAAATATACTTAATCAATTATAAAAAACTTCAATATTAATATATTTTTTCATCAGTCTTTATTATAAAATCAACTAATGCTTCTTTAATATCATCAATTAATTCAACATCTACAATTGACATATTATCATCATCAGTATGAACAACTCCTGTAATACCATCTTGCCCTATTACTAATGAGGCAGCATTTTCTCTTCTAAATGACATATGATCACTGCTACCTACAACTGCTCCTTCTTCATTCATTGCATAAGGAACCATCTCATAGTAAACATCATCTTCATCTAAAACTTCAATAAAATCATCATATAACTCTTGAGATGCAGGATCATTATTTTTCACTGCTAATCCTTCATTTCCTTTAACTCCAACACAATCAATATTGATATTATACCAATCATCATATGTTTCTTTAAATTCACTTACAAACTTTCTACTACCTATTAATCCAAGTTCTTCAGCATTAAATGCAGCAAAAATTATATCATATGGTGGTTTTTCATCACTATAATAATTAGCTAATTCCTTAGCACTTTCAAGTAAAACTGCAACACCAGATGCATTATCAATTGCACCTTCTATTTTGCTAACACTAATTTGTTGTGAATCAGTGTTGCTAGCTGCCTCTTCATTTTTCTTCCTTACTGTTACATGGTCAAAGTGAGCTGAAATTACAATTGCCTTAGAACTATCTTCACCTTTAATAACTCCAATTACATTATCAACTTCATTTTCATTATCTCCAGCAGGATTAAATATAGACCTCATTTCTTTATTTAAATCCACCTCTTGAAAATAGCTTCCATTATTAAATGGCTCTAACCCAATTGCTTCATAATAGTTTTTAATAAACTCTGCTGATTTAGTATTTTCATTAGTTCCTACTACTCTGGATAAATATTCATCACTAGTAAGTTCATTCATTATACTTTCAACATTTAAATCCTCTGGATTTTTTCCTGCTTCATTGTATGAACCTTGTTCCTTTGTTAATACCCCTTTACTAAATACACTTTGTTTAAAGCTACTTCCACATCCAGTAAAAAGCAAGCTTACTACTAATGCACTTGATATTATTGATATTAACCTCTTCTTTATATACATAGTAACCTCCCATAAAGTTATTAAGCTTTTGTCATTTTCACTTAGCTTATCCCTCTTATAACAATTCTATACATAACTTTAGTTACTATTCTACCTTTATATTGTTTTCCCTTGCAAATATATCATTAGAATAATTTTAGGTAATAAATCTCTATAAATCATACTTTTTAATGATTTATCATTTTATTAAAAGTATAATTTTCTATAAAAAACTATTGTTTTTTTGACGTTTTTTTGACGTTTTAAAATTTATATTGCTATAAAAGATTTAACTTTTTAAATTTGGATATTACTTAAGATGAGGTGATATTTTTATGAATCCTATTAATATTGATATTAATATAGATATTAATGATGATTTAATCAAAAAATTTATACTTGATATATATCAAGGAATCTATAATAAAAATAATGAATCTATAAAACATAGTACATCTTATATTAAAGCTCCTAATATTGAATTATTAACTATAAAAGAAGTATCCAAAACTCTAAAAACTGATGAACCTACCATCCGAAGATTAATAGATAAAGGTTATTTAAAAGCCTTAAAATTAGGCAGATTAAAAGTTCGCAGTACAGAATTAGAGAGGTTTCTTGATTGGGCAGAAGGTAAAGATCTTAGCGACTTAAATAACATAAAGAATATTAATAATCACTAATTATTATATGTAATATAGATTTATAATACTATGACATTATTTTTATAGTAATGTAGGCAAAATGTAAGCAATTTTATATTTGCCTACATTTTCTTTTACCTTGCTTTTGTAAGCAGATATCTTGTAATTCATATCCAACATTTACATTTGAAAATAGGCTTTATCTAACTTTATAATAATATTACTTACTTTATTTTAAGGGGGATTGTATATGACTACAAATGAAGATGATAAGAAAGAGCTGATATTAAAAATCGATTTCTCTTCTTTTGAAACTGTAGACAAGTTTATTGATTTCTTAAAGACTAATAATATAGATGTTAAAGGAATTGGAAGGGATGAATATTTAATTAAGATTTAGTTCTCTTGTTCTTAAATTAATTAATAAACAATAAAATTCTTGTTCTTAAATTAATTAATAAACAATAAAATGATAGATACTAACTATTAGTACCTATCATTTTATTTTATAAACTATTTCTTCTTTCTAAAATTAACTGTTCTAATTCTTCTAAATCTTCTAATGTTGCTTTATTTCTTATAAAACTTCTTGCAGAGCTTCTGCTTCTTAAATAACTGGAATATTCTCTATTATTTTCTGACCACTTTTTATTTGCCCTTGTTTGCGATTCACTTGTTTTTTTCTCCATAGATGTTTTACTCCCTATCTTATTATTAATATTATAAGGCTTACTATACTTATTGCTAATGCTAATAAACTTATAGATAAAGTTACCTTATCCATTTTTCTCATTTTCTATTTACCTCCTTAACTAATATGATATAATATAGTTAAGAAGAAGATTTAAGGAACGGAAGGGGTGCTAACCCTTCCTTTGATTACTTACTTAATGCAAGTATTAGATTTATTATAGCTGTTATCAAGGTTGTAATTGATGTTATTAGCTGTATTAAATCTTTAGGTTCTATTCCTTTTTTCTTCTTCTTTTTATTTGCCAATTTTCTCACCTCCTTACAATTATATTATACTACACGTAATATATAAATTCAATACTTTTTTTGTATTTTATTTAGAATTTTTTTATTATATAATGATTATTTTCTTTTCTATTGGCAATAATCTAAATAAAGTAATATCATTTTTTACAATTTAATAAATCCCCATAAAGACTAGTTGATATAACTGGTCTTATTTTTGATTTTATTGACTTATTTTATATTATATGGTATAAATAATAAAGAAGTATATATCTATACTTTAAATTGTTATTATTACCCAAAAGACAATCCCCCTGAAATAAGGATTGTCTTTTTTGAGTATAATAAAAACACCAGGATTATCTTGGTGCGTATTGTTGCTGTAGGCTTTGTGATGAAAGAAATATAAAAGAGTAGGTTGTCCTACTCTTTTTATATAACAATATATTAACATTATGACTTATTTCTTTTTTTCATATAGATTAATAAGCCTACTCCAATAATAATTATAATTCCTATACTAATAAGTAAAGGTGATACTTTAATAGCAACTAACTCTGCTTCTACCATCTAATTCATTCCTTTCAATTTAAGTATGTTCCCGAAAAATATAATACAATTATATCATATTTTGTAAATTGAATACTATTAATTAAATAATTATAAATCTAATATTTAAATATAGATTGTAGTTCTTGGTAGACTTTTTTAAAAGGTTATTTTGATACTTTTAATTTTAATTTCATTTTTTGATCTGTTTGTTACAATATTCTTTTTTTACATAGAAATTCATGATATATATTAAGATGTTAAGTTCATATGTTTTTACCTATAAATCCAGCTAGAAAATCAAAAGGAAATCACTTTCGTATACAATTGAGTGATTTCCTTTTCTTTTATAGTGATTACACTTTAAGTTCTATTTGTTCATATGGACGTTCCATTTTTATTACTCTTATACTTTCATCGATAATATTTATAGAATTTTTAAATGTATCCATATCTATATCTTCCCACTTTTTAACACCTAATAATAAAAATACTCTTTCTTTAACTTGCTCATATTCATTGTTAGTTCTTCTAATCCCTAATCTATTTTTGATATATTGACTTATATGTTTCTTGCTAGCTGAATTTATTTTGTAGTATTCAGAGCACTTCTTTTCAATTTCATTTATCTTACTTTTTACTATGTCGTTTATTAATATTTCAACTCTATTCTCTAGCATTGTATATGATCCAGTCTTTCTTATGCTTGGCAATACTTCATCAGTTACCCAATCTTGAAATCTTTCAGCTTCTTTCTTTTTAGACTTGAATATTAGCTTGTAAACTCCACTTTCTGTTAAAAAGTTTTCTCCTGCATTATTTAACTTTCGGATGTTGGAATTAACAACATCTGAATTCTTTAATTTAACTACTTGCTTATCGTTCATCTTTCTTACTACATCTCTTATAGAACTATCTGCAAGTTCTAAACATTCCCCACAATGATATGGATTAAATAAAACTTGTCCGTTCAATTCAAATACTTCTACTTTCTTATTTTCAAAAATCATTATATTATTCATTTTCTTATATTCCTTTCACTTCTAATTATTTTTTATCTGAAAATAAAAAGCTAGTAAGTAAGATTTCTCCTACCTACTAGCCTTGATAATTATAAATTTTAATTTTGGAGGGATTATTATATTTTTGTCGAATTTAATGTATTTAGGGGGTGATATTATGTCTAATAAATCTAGCTCTAAACCAACACCTACTCAACCAGTTGGGAAAAATACTAGATTTGAAGAAATTCGTAATGGTTCTGGTTACAAAGATAACTCTAATCTAGATATTTTATTTAAAAAAGGTAAATAATTAATTGTTATCCAGGAACTCCTTGTCAAAATATAATTCCTGGATAACTACATCATTTATTACACTATAGTAAGTAGTTTTTACTCTTTTAAAACATTCTGGATTTTTTTTAATTTCATCTTCATATTCTAATACTATATCTTTTTCATCTAATCCATCAACATCCCAATGCTTAACAAATCCTTGTGTTATTAATTCTCCACCTTTAAATATTCTTATCGGAATATTCCCTTCAACTTTAAAAAAGTCTTGCCATGGATTTAAACTGTTAGTTCTTTCAGGTTCTCCTATTTCTTTTCTCACTTTATTCAATATATCATTATTTACTTTCTTCGAGAAAAATATTAATCCATATCCAACGAGAACTATTGATATTAAAGTTACTATTACATAGATTAATATAAAACTTATATCGCTAAACTTTGACGTAATCTCTTGTATTGTTTTTACTTTATATATAATCATCAAAATTATTAAATTAATAATTAAAATTGGTATGCTATAAATAATTGATACTATTGTATTTTCCACATCAGTCTTAATCTCTTCCTTAGCTACTAGCAAGTCTTTTAACTTTTTCACTATAAATCCTGGAGATACGATCAATAATATTCCTATTAACTCTTCCATCAACTTCAACTCCTCTTAAGTAATATTTTATCATACATGTATCTCCTTTTGAATATAGTAATAAATTAAGATATTTAACTCTCCGTAATTATTAATTCATATATAACTTTTATAATTATAAATTTAATAATTTTCTCCAAGTATTTGCTCCG
Organism: Clostridium sp. RTP31139st1_H3_RTP31139_211217; assembly: GCF_040227035.1. NCBI lineage: Bacteria > Bacillati > Bacillota > Clostridia > Eubacteriales > Clostridiaceae > Clostridium > Clostridium sp. RTP31139st1_H3_RTP31139_211217. The sequence goes on along the minus strand of NZ_JBCOAB010000069.1, from coordinate 1,604 downwards.
ACTATTCCATCTGCACTCAAACCTTTAGATTTTTGAAAAGCAATAACTGCATTTTTAGTACCATTACCAAATATGCCATCTACACCATTAGTATTATATCCTAATGTAACTAATCTTTCTTGAAGTAATTTAGTTATATTCCCTTGTGCTCCTTTTCTTACAGTAGGACAACCAGCTAATGTTGCTTGTCCTGGTATTCCATCAACAGCTTGTTTTGAAAAACCTTGGTTATTACATTCTTGTTGTAATCTTCTCACCCAATCATCACCTTTGCTTGTATTAATTTGAACTGGAGATGATGTATTTGTATTAACTGTTGGAGCACTTGCTATATGATTATCTAATGCATCTACTATAGCCTTTGCAATTGCCTTATATCCAACTGAAAGATATTTATTTGCATCTTCTGTATCTACAAAACAAACTTCTATAAGCATAGATTTAGCTATAGTCTTTCTAATTACATAAAGTCCTGTACCAGCTTTAACCCCTCTATTATTAAATCCTAATGTAGCTATATTATTGCAAACATCTATTGCATCTTGGTATTGTCTACCTTCGTATGTGTATACTTCTACACCTTTACCACCGCCAGCATTAAAGTGAATTGCTATGAACCAGTCTAAATCTTCTCTATTAGCTTGTTGAACTACTAACCTTAAACTTTCATTTGTAGTTGCTGCATAATCTACTGTACAGTTATAAACTGTATTTCCTCTTTCTTTTAATAATCTTCTTACTTCTTCTCCAACTAATCTTGTATGTTCTCCTTCTTTTATAATTCCTACTGCGCCGGTTCCAGCTCCCCTTAAAGTATGTCCATCATTTACTCCAATTTTCATTTTTAAATTCCTTCTTTCTTAAATATATTTTTATAAATTAAAAGAACAGGATTTACTCCTGCTCTTTACTTAACTCTTTCTTTTCTCCATCTTTTAATTGTACTAATGCATCCTTAAGCTTTTCTGGTATAGGTAATCCTAATCCTGCACAATTTTCTAATAAGCTAATACCTTCGTTAGCTATGTAGAAATAGCATATAAGAGTTCTAAATACCCATGTTCCAGTATTTAATAGCCTATCTAGCAATACTGCTACTATTAAAACAATAAATATAACTGTTTTCCTTGCTATACCTTTAAGACCTATATCACTAGATACCTCTTTATTTATCCATGCTCTTAATACTCCAGTTGCATAATCTAATGCCATAAATGATACAAGAACAATAAGAGCAGTATCCCATGTTCCAAATAGCCATGTTACTCCAGTTCCTATTGCTGCTACAATAATTTTAAAATAGTTTAATAAGTTTTCCATTTTACACCCTCCTTTTAATTTTTGTATAAAAAAGAAGTTAGATTTTACTCTAACTTCTTAATTCTTTTGAATATTTATCTAAATTCTGAATATAATATTAATGTGATATGTACACTCATTATGGTAACTTCTATACATATTACAAGTTAGACTCTATTCCTGGAACGAAATTTTGGAATGGAGTCTGTTTTTATTTTACGAACAATTTAAATCAAGTGTGAGTTAAAATTATTTCATCATTATATTTATAGCCACCCTATTTAAATTATTGGTATCGCCTATAA
>NZ_JBCOAB010000068.1:0-15022 GCF_040227035.1 Clostridium sp. RTP31139st1_H3_RTP31139_211217 | reverse complement strand
TACCAATAATTTAAATAGGGTGGCTATAAATATAATGATGAAATAATTTTAACTCACACTTGATTTATATTGTTCGTGAAATTAAAACTTTAAAGAGCTTGGTAAGCTAGATCTTTTATATTAAAAGAATATATTAGTTCCCAATATACATTTGCTAAAAATACACATACATTTATGGTATAATTTGTATAGGGGTGATATTATGGGCGATGTATTTGAATTACCAATAGTTAAAGCAATTAAAGAAGTAGAAGAATTAGCCAATATAATTAAAGAAAAGAAAAATAAATCAGAAGAATTTAAAATTGAATTAGAACAACTTAAAAGAAAATGTCTTAAATATAATCTAAATATATATGATTATTACCATACTAAAAGTTACACAAGCAAAGGATCATGGGGATAAATTGTGTAAAAAACATGAGGATGTGATTAATATGAGAATAGACCCACCGTATGGGAACAAAGTTTTTTAAAAAAAGAGTCTTATAAATAAGGCTCTTTTTTAATACAAAAAAATAAAAGGTAGGTGTGAAAATGGAAACAATAAGCATTGCATTAGCTTGTACGATTATAGGAGCTATTATAAGTTATGCTACATTTCAAAGAAATAGAGGACAGGACATTAGAGCAGATACTAGAGAAGAAGCTGTAACAAGAGCTAAGCTAGATTATATAGCTACAGCAGTTGATGAAATAAGACTAGATAATAAAGCTAGGGATAGAGAAGTAACAGAACTTAAAGAGAGAGTTATAAGAAATGAAGAAAGTGTAAAATCAGCGCATAAGCGTATTGATGGATTAGAAGAAGAAAGAGGAGTGTGTCAAGTATGAAGAAAATATTAAAATCAATTGTTACAAGATTAAACAACAAGGGAACAATTCTTTCATTAGCAGCATTAGTTATATCATTATTAGTTCAATTTGGATTAAATATTGATTCTGAAAAGATTTTAGGAATTGTACAAACTATATGTTCAATTTTAATTTTATTAGGACTACTTAATGATCCAACACAAAACACTAAAGCCTACATACCAGGTGTAAGTGATAAATTAATTAATAAAGAATAGTTTAGAGGGCCTATATGGTCCTCTTTTTATATCAAAATTTAAGGAGATGTTATTTATGTTAGAAATTCAAAAAAGGTTATCAGCTTACAATTTTAGCTCAAGAAATGGGAGTAGTATAAAGTATTTAGTATTACACTATACAGGAAACAAAGGAGATACTGCTAATGACAATGCTACTTATTTTGGCGGGGGCAATAGAAATGCTTCAGCACATTATTTTATTGATGATAACGAAATTGTACAAGTTGTAGAAGAAAGTAATTCAGCTTGGGCAGTTGGTGATGGTGCTGGTGAGTATGGTATTACTAATAGAAATTCTATTTCAATAGAAATGTGCTGCAATTCTGATGGTGAAGTTTCTGAAAAAACAGAAGCTAATGCATTAGAGTTAGTTAAGAGCTTAATGGATAAATATAATATAGCTACTACTAATGTAGTAAGGCATTATGATGCATCAAGAAAAATTTGTCCTAATTGGTCATCTAATAATTGGGATAGGTGGGTGAATTTTAAAAAGAAATTAGGAGATTCAACTATAGTAGAAAATATAGTTGTTACAAAGCCTACAACTTCAGTTACAGATTATTCTAAGTATGCTAATTATGTAGGTAATAGATGTAAAGAACTTCAAACTCTATTAATAGCCTTAGGCTATAAATGTGGTGGGTATGGAGCTGATGGAAAGTTTGGTAAAGGTACTTATGATAGTTTAATTCAATTCCAAAAAGATTATGGATTAAAAGTTGATGGATTAGCTGGAACTAATACATTTGATAAGCTATATGAATTAACAGGTGTTAATAATTTTAATACTTCTTTTAATTTTGAACAATGGGTAAGAGATTTACAAACAGAATGTAATAATCAAGGATTCTCTAAGCAAAAAGTTGATGGAGATCCAGGAGCTAAAACATTAGAAGGATGTCCAACATTGAGAAAAGGTGCAGAAGGTAATATAACTAAATTAGCTCAAGAAAGACTAATAAGTTTAGGTTATGATCTAGGAAAGCATGGAGCAGATGGAGATTTTGAAACTGATACTTATAATGCAGTAGTAAAATTCCAAAAAGCTAATGGATTAACACCAGATGGAGTTGTTGGTCAAAACACTTGGAGAAAACTATTAAATTTATAATTATTAAAGGCTAGGGATTAACTTCTCTAGCCTTTTTTTTACCCTATTTATCTAGGTTCTTTTTTGCTTCTTCGTATTGCTCTTTACTAAAAGGAATATTATTTTCCTTTAAAGATTGAACATACTTATCTAAATCAACTATCGTTTCACCTTGCCTTGTTTCAAAAGGATTATTTATATCTTTTAGTTTAAAATCAAGCATCTTTAGAACCTCCAATGTTAATATATCGTGATTATATCACATTGCATATAGTCAAGAAAATTTATATGGATTTTCCTGGGGAATTACAATAAATGTACACCATTTTTTCAAATGGGCAGGATAAGAAGATGTGAATACCTTACTACATATTCATGGCAAAGCCTTGAAATTACTATCTTTAATTGATGTGTAATATGTTAAGAATAATTATAAAAAATTGTTACATGAATGATGAAATATAACTTTAAACGGCTTAAATACATTGTTTGTTATGTTGTGAAAATAAGATATTAAAGTTATTGACAACAGTAACCGATAGATGTAATAATAATATTATGAATTATTGGATACCGATAGGGAGGTGATTAAATGAAAGAAAATAGAGAATTAAATGTTATGTTTAATAAATCTGGTGGTAATACAAGCAAAAATTCATATAGTCCCAAAGTAAGCATTCCAAAGTCATGGCTAGATGATATGGGAATTACTTTAGATGAAAGAGGAATAATCGCAAGTTACGAAGATAAAAAGATAACAATTAAAAAGAAATAAAAACAAAAAAGCCCACTCAATTAAGAGCAGACCTAACGTGACAATTAGATTATATCCTAATTGGGTGGATAATTCAAGGAGGATAAAACAAATGGAATACAATTATAGAAATTGTAATAATGAACTATTGGTAAAATTATTAGGAAAATTAACACTAGAATTACCACAATTAGAGGTAGATCTACAAGAGCAATTAAAAATAAAAAGAGTTATAGAAGAAACTCTATATGAATATGAAGTCACATCTAAAGAAACCGCATTAGTTACTAGTGATTTAGATGAAAAAATAAATTATTTCTTAGCCACTAAAAAATTAGAAGGGTTATCTCCTGCAACATTGAAGGGTTATAACTATAATTTAAGAAAATTACAAAGATATTTTCATAAACCTATTTCAACAATTACTACCCCAGATATTAAAATGTTTATGTATGCAGAAAGCGAGAGTAAAAGTCCTGCTGGGATGAATACTTTTATGACATCAATAAGGTTATTTTTCAAATGGCTTCAAAATGAAGAGTTTATAGTAAAGGATCCTTGTTCTTCAATTAAGCCTGCGAAAGAACCTAAAAGACAAAAGCCACATTTAACTGAAGAACAAGTTGAAATGCTAAGAGACTGCATGCTTAGCAGGAGAGATAGAGCAATATTAGAGTTCTTTTTAAGCACAGGATGCAGAGTAGGTGAAGTTGGTAATGTTAAAGTTAAAGATATAGATTTTCAAAATAAAACTTTACTTGTAATAGGTAAGGGGAATAAGGAAAGAAGAGTTTATTTTACAGAGAGATGTAAAAGAGCTATTATTAATTACTTGAAAGAAAGAGAAGAAAAAGGAATAGTTAGTAAGTACTTATTCTGTTCTTCAAAGGCTCCTAAAAATCGTAAAATAAATACAGAACCTTATAAAAAGCTTGATAATAGAGGATATCAAGTTATAGTTGACAAGATGCAAAAAATGGCCAATATAGAAATGAGAATCACTCCGCATATATTTAGGCATACATTTGCTACTAATGCATTAAAGAGCGGCATGAGACCAGAAATAATACAAGAAATTCTAGGTCATTCAGATGTGGGCATTACATTAAAAGTATATGCCAAGTTAGCTCAAACAGAAGTTGAATATAGCTACAGAAAATTAGTATCTTAAAGTGAAAAATTACAAAAACAATTTTGTTTCAAATGTTAAGAAACAAGATTGTTTTTATTTTATTCACTATTTGTAACGCATTATAATGAAAATTCACTAATGGCGTTACACACTTAAACCTAGTAATATAAACACTTTTCGTGGCTTTGCCAGCGAATTTGTATACAACCTTATCCTGCCCCTTTGAAAAAGGGGACTATAATATATAATTATTTAATCATAAGCTCCATTAATAACTCTACAAATTGTAGCTTTGCTCCAACCAGTTTCTTTAGCTATAGAACTATAGCTAAAATTTTCTTTTAATCTTAACGTCTTTATGTATAATATTTCATCATTACTTATTTGCCTTTCTTTTGGCTCTAGATACCCTGTCTTTTTAATCCTTACTTCTAGACCTTTAACCTTCTTTTTCAATTCTCTATTTTCTTCATAGAGAGAATTATATCTGCATAAAAGCTCATTATATTTTTCTTCCCAATCAATCTTTTCTTTTTTATTAAATATAGCCATAATAATTAACTCCTTATTTTAGTTTCTTATCTTATTAAACGCACACTTAATATAATATCAAAATAATATTTTTAACGGAATACTACTTAGATAGTTTAATTTTTAAAAGTATCAAAACTTAACACTTTTGAACTAGGAGTATTTTTTGCTTGACATAGATTTTTAATGAACGATAAAATAATACTTAATAAAGGGTCAAAAATCATGGTCAAAAGTCATGGTATAAATTTAGTATTTTGGGACCAGTTTTGACCTTAATGGAGGGGAATAATATGAATTATGGATATGCAAGAGTTAGTACAATAAAACAAGGACATGGAAATTCTTTGGAAGAACAATTAACACAATTATTTGCAGCAGGTTGTGATCAAGTTATAGAGGAAAAATTTTCAGGAAAAACAAACGATAGACCCCAACTAAAAATATTATTAGAAAAATTACAAAAAGGTGATACTTTTACAGTTACTAAATTAGATAGATTCGCTAGGAGCTTAATAGATGGAACAAAATTAGTTCAAGAGTTACTAGATAGAGGTATAAAAATAAATATACTAAATATAGGGGTAATGGATAATACACCTTCAAGCAAATTAATAAGAAATATATTCTTATCCTTTGCTGAATTTGAAAGAGATATGATTTTAGAAAGAACCCGAGAAGGAAAGGAAATAGCAAGGACAAAAGAGGGGTATAAAGAGGGTAGACCTAAAAAGTTTACTAAAGACCAAATAGACTTAGCTTTATCCATGCTATCTGTAAATGGAGGAGATAAAAGTTATAACGAGGTTGAGAAATTAATAGGGATTAGTGTAAGTACATTAAAGAGGGAAAATAATAAACGAAAATTAGAAAAATTAAATAATTAGTAATATTTTTGAATTGCAAACTAAAAATACCGCACATTCATTTCTGAATAGTACGGTATTTTTATTAGTTTATTATCTATGCTGCTAAATAACCCATTACATTATTATCTTTATCTTTAATTTCTAAACACCATAAAAAATTTCCTATAACATTAGCTGGATGTAACACTTCTGTTATTTTACTATCATTCCAAATAACTAAATAACACTTATCTTCTCCAAGCTCTATAGTTATACCTGTTTCATTTTCAACTATATCCATTACATCTAATTTTATATATAAGTCACTTTTATATAAATAAAATGTAGCTTCTTCTAAATCATAACCAGTAAATCTATCCATTATACCCTAACCTTCTTACCCTTTCTCTTAGTATTGTTATAAGCATTAAATACTAAGATTACTATTGCTAATATAGCAAAGAAAGCTAATCCAGTTGTTATTATCCCATAGCTCCACTCTATCAAAACTATAATTACATTAATTACATTTACATTATTCATTATTTTACTCTCCTTATTGAAAGGCCAAGCAAAATATGTTATACTCTAGTTGCGAAGTAGGTGTGTAACATATGTTGCCGCCTTATTTTTTTTATTTATTTTTTTAGTCGGCCATATCATCAAATGATTTATTTATACTTTTCTTTAAAATAGAATTTTTCTTTTCTTCCTTTACTTTAACTTCAACTGGAACTGCAACTTCTTTTTGTATAGGTGAATTTATTAAAAATCTTCTTTCCAGCAACATTCTTTCTAAAGCTACATTTCTACTGCTTAAATTGTATTCTTTTTTATATGCTTCTATTTCATTAAGAATATCTTCTTCTAAATGGAAACTTGTTGTTTTCTTCAATGTCTATCACTCCTAAAATCTTTCTGTCCCTACAAGCCAACACCCTTTAGCTGTAGCCATTTGCGCATCTTCTATAACTTTAAATCTTTCATCAAAGTTCATATTTAAAGAAGTTCCTCCAGCTAAGAATATATCCATTTCATCAAGGTTTATCCATCTATCCTCTATTAACTGATCTATATTTTCAGATGCTAACCTATAGGCTTTCTCTTTAAGTTCATTATAATCATCAGATGTATCAATTTCATTAACATCTTTTATAATTCCTTTATTTAACAACTTATCTTTAACGTTATTCATTACAGATCTATTACCGAACTCTATTGTGTCAGACTTCTTATCTATAAAAGTAAGGCTCTTATCGAAGTATGCAAGCTCTGTACTTCTAAAACCTATATTAACAATCCCTACAGGTTTAGATAAAGTATCAACATCTTTAAGTTTCCAGTATAAAGCTGCATCAGCTTCTCTGCATATGCTTATATCCTTAATCTTAACTTCTTTAAAAGAACCATTGATCTTATCTTTAACTTTAAAAGTCCTACCTTTATATTCTTCAACTATTTCAGCTAGTACCGATTTTCTAAAAGACTTATATGGAACTGCCATCATTATTTTAACTGTATCTTCTATAGCTAATTCACTTAGAGCAGCAGCTATTAACACTTGTACTGTATTTGATACTTTACTATCCTTATTATTTCTCGCCAATGTTTGACTTTCTTTTTCAGCAAGTAATCCTATAAACCAATCCTCGTTGTCATAATTAATCATAATTGGAGCATTAAAACCACTTAATTCTATTTCTCTGCCTTCTCCTATTATTGATTTAAAGCAACATTCCTTTACTATTCCGTTAAATTCTGTGTATCCTTTGGTGAAACCGCGCCCACAATCAAGGCCAATTATTTGAACATTTTTCTTCATAAGCAAATCCCTCCATAAAATATTAAATTTTTCTTTGTATTGGGTTGATTTATTGTTTAAATATCAACTACCTTGATTACATAATACATTGTTTTAAATTATATGTCAACAACAATTTAACAAAATACCAACTAAATTTATTTATTTTCTCTTGTTTTGGTTTAAAAGTAGTTTAAGTATAGTTAATAAATAGTTTAAATATGGTTGTAACACACCGCGAACACCATATATTAAACAATATATAAACCATATTTAAACTATTGCGTTTTTTAGTATCTTTTGCTTAATTTCTTTCTACTTCTAAGATTAGTTCACCAGTAATCCCATTATCCCTTAACACACTTAATATATTATCCTTATATTTTCTCTCTATTACTCCCTTAGTAAGGTTATTTCTACATAAAAAGATAATATCATCATCAATCCTCAAAAATTTGTTAGGAACTATCCACGCGTTAAATTCAGTAGTGCTAACAATGTCAACCAATAATTGTTTTACTTCTGGAACTTCTTCAGCCGCAGTTAGGTCTATTTCTCTATTAATTATTGCAGAAAGTTCTCTTTCTTTTGCTACTTCGATAGCATTATCTAAATTCTTAGCTTCTTCTTTTTCTTTTATTGCTCTATTTTTAGCTTGTCTTTGTTTTTCTCTATAGGCATTAATATCATCAGTAAATTGTTCTCCAGTAGTAATTCCTTTTCTTAGGCAATCATTTATTCTATCTTCGAACCATTGGTAAGTTCTAGCGTTAGTTTCTTCTGCATATACTAAAATAGATTCGATTAGATCTGCTCTAAAGTTTTTAATATGATCCTGGAATTTAGGTAAAGTTGTTGCTCCTAATTTTTTACCTATAATTTTTTCATATCTGTTTTGGAAAGAGAGATGGGAGTTTTCTCCCTTACTATTACTACTAATATCAGTTTTGGTGAAAGGATCAGTGTTAGTAAAAGGATTTAGTATTTGTTGTCCTGCGTTTTCTACTTGTAGGTTTTCTACTTGTACATTTTGGGAAAGTAGAAAATTTTTATTTTTATTTTCTACTTTGCCTTTTTGGGAAAGTAGTGTAATTTCTCTTTCTATAACGATTGGAACACTTCTTTCAAAAGATTTTATTTTTATTTTTTTATTAACAATCTTACCTTCTGTATCTTTAAAATATTTTTCTTTAACAGAAGAAATTATTTCAGAATCTTCAAATGGAGTTTCAGAAACTAAGGTTTCCCAGTGATGAACTTTCCCAGTATCCATGTCATAAACTCTATATCTTTGCATATATTTTTTATCCTTTAATTCATTTAGGCCAGCTCTTACACTTTTTTCACCGTCTTTATCTCTACATAAATCAGATATATATATTTGCCAATCATCAGGTTTAGATAATATATAGGTCATAATACCAAGAGCTTTAAATGATAATTCTCTATTGTTTATTAAGTCATTATCAATTTGTGCATATTTGGCTTCTTTAACCACTCTTTTAATTACTGTTGAATCTGTTTTAATATTTGTTTCCATAAAAAATACCTCCTTGAGAAAAACATATAAAAAATGTTCCACAAAGAGGTCTTAACACTTGACTAAATTATGATTAATAATATATAATTAATACATAACAAAGTGAAAGACCTTTTTGGTGGGGCTCTTTAAGTTGAAAGTTTGGTCGCAGACAACTTAAAGAGTTTTTTTCATATCTATTTTCTTCTTTTATTCACAAAAATTTATTTTATAGTCAATATTGTAATGCATTTTCCAAAAGTTATCAACAAAAAAATTAATCAGCCAATTTTTATCCACAAAAAAAGCATATCTTATTATTTCTAAGACATGCTTTAATATTTTTCTATTTTATATTTTTTTAAAGTTTCATATACATCCATAATGGCATCTACATTCTTTTTATTCTCTAATGCAAAATTATATTTATGTTTTGTTCTTCCTAACAAATAATCACAACTAACCTCAAAATAATCTGCTATAACAACTAGTGTCTCTATATCTATCCTTCTATTACCACTTTCCCAATTAGCTAAAGCTGACCTAGAAATATTAAGTACAGCTGCAAGATCTTCTTGATTCATATTTTTATCCAGTCTTAATTCTGCAATAATCTCTCCTATATTCATAATATCCCTCCAAGGAATATTATAAATGATACTCTTGATGAAAGATTACAAGTTTCATTACGAAATAATAAAAATACAAAAGTTTCATTATGAAACAACAAATCTATAATCCAGCTATAAACTTAAAAACTTTTATAGGATCTAACTCCAATATTGAAGACAAGACTAATATTTTAGCTACGGATATAGATTTAGTTTTTCTAGTTTCTAACTTAGAAATATAAGATTGGCTTACACCCAAATATATTGCCAAATCTTTTTGTGTTAGTTTTTTATTAAATCGAGCCTTTCTTAACATAAATAACCTTTGTTTCTTAATAAATTCCCGGCAACAAATGCCATAATTCGACAGAAAAATGGTAAGTTACATATAATATTTTAAAATAATTTTATTAATAAACAATAGATTTAACAAATTACACATATTTACTACAACTGTAAAAATTTTGTCGAAATATTCCTGTCAGGAATATTTTTTTGCGTTATAATACAAATATAGAATTTGCCTTGAACGAATGTTCGGGTTAATATATAATTCTTATTAAGAAATCCAAAGGGGATGTTTATTGTGGAAAATATTAAAATGGAATTAATAGAATTAATAGAAGAAATTGATGATGAAAAAATTCTAAATAGAATAAAACTTGTAGTATTAGGAATTAGAAGAAATAAAAAAAAGGGAGCTTAGTCAGCATCCCTTTTTTGGTTATTTATTTTAGATAAGTGTTCATCTCTTTTCTTTATTCCTTCGATAAGTTCAGTTACGATTGGCCAATAACTTTCATCCAAATCCAGCATTAATCTTATAAATTTTCTTTTATCTTCTTCATCATCAACTAGAAGAGCTCCAATCATATATGCAAATTCTTCATCCTCAGTCATTTTATGATACATATCACCTTCACCGGTATAAATCCAGTTTTCGTCAATATTAAACTCTCTAACAATATCTTTTATAGAACGTTCTGTTATTTCTCTTAACCCCTTTTCGTAACAAGATATAATACTGCGTGATAAATTTAATCTTTTTCCGAATTCTTCTTGTGATAGGTTTTCTGATATTCTAACAGATTTTATTCTATCTCCAATTGTATTCATAGATACACCTCCTAGAATAATAATAATACTTTTAATTCTACTTTGCAACAAAACCTAGAAAAATTTTTGCAAAAAGTGTTGATTTGTGGAAAAAAATAGTGTAATATTATGTCGTAACGTTGCATTGCAACTAATAAAGGAGGGGTAAAGTGTCAGATAAAGAAATATTAGAAATGAAAATGAATCTTCTAAAGGCTAACTTAGATCTCTTTCAAGAAGTAAGACAAGAAGATAAAAGTTATATTCTGGGATATTTAGCTGGATTAACAAAGGCTACCATAATATATAAAAACAAAATGTAAATATTATTTTATTAAGGGGGGAAAGAAATTGGAAAGTATAAGTCATATGCATAAAGATGGAGTGATGGTTGGTTATAGAAATAACCAACTAGTTACTATAGATAGCAGAGAAGTCGCTGAAATGTTAGGAAAAGAACATTCATATGTATTAGAAATGATACAAGGAAGAGAAGGAAAGTTAGGAATAATACCGGTTTTGGAAAACGCCAATTTGGCGGTATCAAACTATTTTATACAATCAACTTATAGATCCGGTACTAGAGAATATAAGTGTTACTTAGTTACGAAAATGGGCTGTGAATTATTAGGGAATAAGCAGCAGGGAGAAAAAGGAATATTATTTACGGCTAAGTATGTAGAAAGATTTAATAAAATGGAACAAGCTATAAAAGGGCAGCTTAAGCCACTTACTACAGAGGAAATGCTAGAGCTTCAATTTAAATATGCTAAAGAAGTCAAAGAAGAAGTAATAGAGCTTAAAGAAGATTTTAAAGAATTAAAAGATAATCTTCCATTATTGGGGATTGATTGCGATGAAATTACAAGTTTAATTAAGAAAGTTTGCACTAGAGTAACAGGCTATGGAACACTAGCATATAAGGACAAATCTTTAAGAGGAAGAGTTTATGCAGATATTTATGGTCAAGTGAAAAGGGAATTTCAAGTTAAATCATATAAAGCTATAAAGAGAAGTCAAGCAGAAAAGGCTAAAGAAATAATAAGAGATTATAAAGCACCAACAGGTTTATTGGATGAAATTTCAAGAATAAATAATCAAATTAATTTTAAAGACGTGGTTTAAATGATAGGCAATAAAGTATGCACAGCAATACCATATAAAACGTTTAAAGAGAAGATATCTTTAACAAAGAAATATAAAGATAAACATATAGAAGTTTATAAAAATTATATATTAGTGATTTATTAGGAGGAATTAAGGATGAATAAAAGAGAAATTTTAGAAAGAGCTATTGAATTAAAGGAGTGTGCAGAAAAATTTGAATCAGTTACATTTTTAGATTCAGATGTAGAATTTTTTCAACATGCAGTTGAAATTGTACAAACTGCAACTAACGAGAACCTTAAAGTTTTTGAAAAAGATAGTAATAGTATGTGTAACGCTGCAGAAAAAGTAACAAGTAGAACAGTTTTTAAAAATATAACAGAGAGTAAGATAAACGTAATCAAAAATGAGTTAGATGGATTAACTCGTACTGAATGGAAGTATATAAGAGATGGAATTGATATGTATTTTAGATATAAAGCCGCCAATATAAAGATTGACGACCATGTTTGTTTAGATAATTATCTAAACAGAAAATATTAACTTTTTACTATTTGGATAAAAATGGGGTGTATGCGGTAATCTTTACCTAAGTAATGGATATAAACATGATCTAGTTGGTAAAGTGTATCATCTTCTTCCTTTTTTATAGGGCTATAAATTTCAGCGTTTTCCTCATACCATATTGTAGGAGATTTGTAATGAGGGCCTATTTTGCAGTTTGGATCATCGCATAAGTTTACCCAGTTGCCTGCTAAACAAGCATAGATGGTTGTCATAAATTTCCCCTCCTTTCTAAGTGAATTGTAAGCGCGAATACAAGAAAATAATACAATAAAAAGTCTAAAAATGTCAAATTTAGAACTAGGAGGGTAATTATGAAGTCAGAACCAATAAAATTAAGAAGATTAAGAGCTGGGTTTATCGATAGAGAGGAGGTTGCAAATTTACTAGGTATAAGCGACTTATACTTAGGAAAATTAGAGAGAGGTGATAAAAAACATCACCTAAATTAATAGTGCGAATGGCAAAGTTATATAGATGTACAACAGATGAAATATTTAAAGATTTTAATATAACAGGTTAGGAGGATTAATGGAAGGTTTAAATATATGGGGTATATGCTTCTTTGTAATGCCCCTAGTCTTAGTAATAATTATTGGGTTAATGATGATTATTGTATCTACTGTAGAAGGATTAAATAAGTTAATAAAAAAATAGGAGGTACTTATGGAAAATTTAAGAGAACAACTTTATAAAGCCATTGAGAAATATGGAATAGGTGATGAAAGGACTATTGCTATTAGTGAAGAGTTGAATAAGTTTATTTGTAGGGCTCAAAAACAATATTGTTAAAGTTAAGCATGAGGGAGGTATTGCTTAGTGACAAAATCAATTAGTCAATTAAAGATATCTGAAAGAAAAAAAGTAATTATTAAAAGAATAGATAAGTTAGAGCAATTTATTGCAGAAGAAAATACACATAACCTTGCTAAGAGGGCATTTGAAATTAATTTAAAACACTTAAGAGAAGAGTTTAAAGAATTAGAGATATTGGAGAGGAGTTTATTAAATGAAGAAGCTTAAGAAGTTAACAAGAGAGCAAAAAGGGTTTTTAGCAAATAACGGATTAAATCCTAATGATTTTCTAGTAGAAAGAGCAACTCCATATGAATTTGTGTTTTGTAATATTCATACAAAAGTTTTATGGAATTTTAGAAGATAAAAGAAAAAGGACGTACCACACCGACCAAAGTTAAGGTAAGTCCAAAGAAAAAATGATATTTTATATTATATCAGAAAGGTATTAATTATGGAAAGAGCATTTAAAGGCGTTTGGATACCAAAAGAAATTTGGCTATCAAAAGAATTAACATTAACTGAAAAAGTATTTTTAACAGAAATAGAGAGTTTGGATAATTCAGACGGATGTTTTGCTAGTAATGAGCATTTTGCAACGTTTTTTAATCTTTCAAAAAATCGTTGTTCAGAAATAGTAAAATCTTTGGAGAAAAAGGGGTATGTAGATATTAAATATATCTACAAGGAAAATAGCAAGGAGATATTAAAGCGGATTATAAGAATAAAAAATAGAACAATTTGTTATAAGTCAACCCCTTCGGAAAATCGACTGACCCCTTCGGAAAATCGACTGACCCCTTCGGAAAATCGACTGACCCCTTCGGAAAACTGTGAAGAGAATAATACAAGTATTAATAATACAAATAATAATATATCTAAAGATATATTAAGTAGTAATAAATTACTACCTATAATTGAAGCTTGGAATAAATTAAATTTATCTAAATTAGTAGCAATTAAGCCTAATACAAATAGATATAAAATGCTAAAAACTAGAATTAATGAATTCGGGATAGAAAAAGTAATTGAAGCAATAGAAAGTATAAATAATTCAGATTTTCTAAAGGGTCAAAATGATAGATCATGGGTTATTACATTTGATTGGCTTATAAAACCTAATAATTTCACTAAGGTGCTAGAAGGGAATTATTTAAATAAAGGAGGGAATATGAATGGACAACATAACAACAGGAAACACAGTAATAGATGGGGTTCTGGAAAGAATAAGACAATCCTCAATGTCAACACAGAAAGTCAATACGGAGAACTTAGCGACGAAGATCGAAGAAAAGCAGAAGAACTCATATAACTGCCAAATATGTAAAGATACTACATGGATACTTGATAACACAGGTAGAGTAGTAGAAAGGTGTAAGTGTTATGAAATTATAAAAGTTAAAGAACAGTGGGAAGCATCTGGACTTAAAACGGATGATTTAGATAAGACATTTGCAACTTATGAGCATTGGAGCAGCTTAAGTAAAAATATGAAGAATGCTGCAACAAATTATTATCTAAGGTTTAAGGAAATAGAAAAGACAAAGCATAATTCGATAATGTTTTGTGGACAACCAGGTTCAGGGAAAACTCATTTGTGCATAGCATTAGCAAATAACTTTATAAAGAAAGATGGTAAAAGAGTTGTATATATGCCTTATAGAGATGTTATCACTAAGTTAAAACAAAATATTTTGGATAAAGAATATTATAAAAATATAGTTGGTAAATACCAATTAGCTGAAATATTGCTTATAGACGATTTATTTAAAGGGAAAGTTAATGAAACTGATATTAACATAATGTTTGAAATAATAAATTATAGATATATTAATAAACTGCCTATAATAGTTTCAACTGAATATTTGGTTGAAGAAATGTTAAGTTTTGATGAAGCGATTGGAAGTAGAATTTATGAAATGTCAAAAAAATTCATAGTCGAAATTAAAGGACAAGAAAATAATTATAGACTTAGATAATAAAGTATTATTAATTCTTATAGCATTTATATAAATAAAAAATATTAAAGAAAGGACCTTTGGACAGGCTATTAAAAGTAGTGGGGATTACAGATTTAG
>NZ_JBCOAB010000067.1:0-15050 GCF_040227035.1 Clostridium sp. RTP31139st1_H3_RTP31139_211217 | reverse complement strand
CTTACCGTGGTCTACGTGACCGATTGTTCCGATATTTACGTGTGGTTTACTTCTTTCGAACTTTTGCTTTGCCATTTTGAAAATCCTCCTTTATGGAAACCATATTATGTGAACTTTAAATTTACATTAAAATTCAATAATTGTTTTTTATTATAAATTTAAATTATTTTTTATATATATTAACTTCTGCAACACTACCCATAAATATATTATGGATAATGTTACAAAAAATTATTACAAATTATTTTGCTCTTTTACCAGCAACTTCTTCTTGAATGCTCTTTGGTACTTCTTCATAGTGATCGAATACCATTGAGTAGTTACCTCTACCTTGAGATCTAGATCTTAAAGCTGTAGCATATCCAAACATTTCAGCTAGTGGCACGTATGCTCTTATAACTTGAGCTCCGTTAACTGCTTCCATACCTTCCATTCTACCTCTTCTTGAGTTGATATCGCCGATAACATCTCCCATGTACTCTTCTGGTACAGTTACTTCAACCTTCATCATTGGTTCAAGTAATACTGGGCTTGCTTTTTGCATAGCGTTCTTGAATGCCATAGAACCAGCAATCTTGAATGCCATTTCTGATGAATCGACTTCGTGGTAAGAACCGTGTACTAACTTAACTTTGAAGTTAATAACTTCGTATCCAGCTATTATACCGTTCTTAGCAGCTTCTTGGATACCAGCGTCGATAGCAGGAATATATTCTCTTGGAATAGCTCCCCCAACGATAGCATTTTCAAAGCTGTATTCACCATCAGTTGGTTCCATTTCAATTACAGCATGACCGTATTGACCCTTACCACCTGATTGCTTAGCGTACTTAGCTTCAGCTTTAACAGCTGATCTGATAGTTTCTTTGTACGCAACTTGAGGAGCTCCAACGTTACATTCAACCTTGAATTCTCTTTGTAATCTATCAACGATGATATCTAAGTGTAATTCACCCATACCAGCGATGATTGTTTGACCAGTTTCTTGATCAGTCCAAGTTTTGAAAGTTGGATCTTCTTCAGCTAACTTAGATAAAGCTAATCCCATCTTTTCTTGACCAGCTTTTGTCTTTGGCTCGATAGCTACAGAAATAACTGGTTCTGGGAATTCCATTGATTCAAGTATGATTGGTGCGTTTTCATCACATAAAGTATCACCAGTAGTAGTGTTCTTTAATCCGATGATTGCTCCTAATTCACCTGCTTCTAATGACTCAACTTCTTCTCTAGTGTTAGAGTGCATTTTAACAAGTCTTCCGATTCTTTCTTTCTTACCCTTAGTTGAGTTAAGAACATATGAACCACTGTTCATTATACCTGAGTATATTCTTGTGAATGCAAGCTTTCCAACGAATGGGTCAGTAGCAATCTTGAATGCTAAAGCTGACATTGGAGCTTCATCTGAAGCTTCTCTTGAATCTTCTTCACCTTCTAAAGTTTGACCTTGGATTGCAGGAATGTCTAATGGTGATGGTAAGTAAGCAACAACACCGTTGATCATTTCTTGAACCCCTTTGTTTTTGTATGAAGAACCACAGATACATGGAACTATTTCATTAGCTATAGTAGCTTTTCTTAAAGCAGCGTGTAACTCTTCTTCAGTTAATTCTTCACCTTCAAGGTATTTTTCCATTAACGCTTCATCAGTTTCAGCGATTGCTTCAATCATAGCCATTCTGTATTCTTCAGCTTGATCAGCTAATTCTGCAGGAATTTCTTCAATTCTTACATCTTTACCTAAATCATCATAAGTGATGATAGCGTGATTAGATATTAAGTCTATCATACCTTTGAAATCAGCTTCAGCACCTACTGGTATTTGTATTGGAACTGCATTAGCTTTTAATCTATCTCTAACAGTGTTAACACATCTGAAGAAATCAGCTCCTGTAGCATCCATCTTATTAACATAAATCATTCTTGGAACACCGTACTTATCTGCCTGTCTCCAAACAGTTTCAGTTTGTGGTTCAACCCCACTCTTAGCGTCTAGAACTGTAACAGCTCCATCAAGAACTCTTAATGATCTTTCAACTTCAACTGTAAAATCTACGTGTCCTGGAGTATCGATGATGTTTAATTCATGACCTTCCCAGAAACAAGTTGTTGCTGCAGAAGTAATTGTTATACCTCTTTCTTGTTCTTGAACCATCCAGTCCATTGTAGCAGCACCTTCATGAACTTCTCCTATTTTGTGGCTCTTTCCTGTATAGAATAATATACGCTCAGTTGTTGTTGTTTTACCAGCATCAATGTGAGCCATTATTCCGAAGTTACGGAATTTCTCTAATGGATATTTTCTAGCCATTTTATGTCCTCCTCTCAATGAGTAATTTTATATTCGACAAAACTGTTTTGGCATAAGCCAAAACAGTTTTTGTAATATTAGTATCTGTAGTGAGCGAATGCTTTGTTTGCTTCTGCCATTTTGTGAGTATCTTCTCTCTTCTTAACAGCAGCTCCAGTATTGTTAGCTGCATCTAATAATTCTCCAGCTAATCTTTGAGCCATAACTTTTTCGCCTCTTTTTCTAGCAGCAGCTAAAATCCATCTGATACCTAAAGTTTGTCTTCTCTCAGGTCTAACTTCGATTGGAACTTGGTAGTTAGCACCACCTATTCTTCTAGCTTTAACTTCTAATAAAGGCATAACATTGTTCATAGCTTCTTCGAATACTTCTAAAGCATCTTTGCCTGTTTTTTGCGCCATAATTTCAAACGCTTCGTAGCAAATCTTTTGTGCTACTCCTTTTTTACCATCTTCCATTACGTTGTTTATTAACTTAGTAACAACTTTTGAGTTGTACATTGGATCTGGTAATACATCTCTTTTTGCGATAAATCCTTTTCTTGGCACTTTTCTTCCCTCCTTAACAATTTTAAATTTAATTCATAGGTACTCGGTAAGTAAACTTACCGTAAAGTGCTTCGCTTCTTACATCTATATAAACTTATGTAAAATTTCTAGTCTATGTAAATGCCGAAGATAAGCACTGTCTTAGTTTAGAAAACTATTTTGCTTTTGGCTTCTTAGCACCGTATTTTGATCTTCCTTGTAATCTGTTAGCTACTCCAGCACAGTCAAGTGCTCCTCTTACGATATGGTATCTAACACCAGGAAGGTCCTTAACTCTACCACCTCTTATAAGAACAACGCTGTGCTCTTGTAAGTTGTGACCTACACCACCGATGTAAGCAGTTACTTCGAATCCATTTGTAAGTCTTACTCTCGCAATTTTTCTTAACGCTGAGTTAGGCTTCTTTGGAGTAGTAGTTTTAACAACTGTACAAACTCCTCTTCTTTGTGGACACTCGTTTAGTGCTGGTGCTGTTGATTTATTAACAACAGTCTTTCTACCTTTTCTTACTAATTGGCTTATAGTTGGCATTTCTTCACCTCCTGAAATTTATTTATCTATATAAAATAAGATAAACACTAATTTATTATTCTAGGGTCAATATCGCTGATGAATTAACATCAATCCCGCCTATCTTCCCAAGTTCTTTCATTGTAGATACTTCTACAATCTCAATGTTTTTCTCTTTTGCAAGTTGAATTATTGGAGATATCAACTTAGCATTTGCATCTTTAGCTACATATAAAACTTTTCCCTCGTTGTTTTTAATCAATTTAGTACACTGTTTTATTCCAATAACCTTTTTTACTACAATTCTGTCTAACATGAATCCCCCTCCTTAATTAAAGATCATAGAGGCATGCTATACAGGATGCCTCCATAAATCATGTAGACAATCATACTGTAGTGTAGCTTTAAATCACACAATTGGTATTTTATCATTTAAGCATACACATGTCAATAAAATTGCATTGTATTATTCTATTGTATCAATATTATCTTCTTCTAATTCTTCTGTTGGTACATCTAGCTTAACAGATCTATATCTCATCATACCAGTACCAGCTGGAATTAACTTACCTATAATAACATTTTCTTTCAATCCTATTAATGGATCTATTTTTCCTTTTATTGCTGCTTCTGTAAGTACTCTAGTTGTTTCTTGGAATGAAGCTGCTGATAAGAAACTATCAGTTGCAAGGGCAGCTTTTGTTATACCTAATAAAGCCATTTCTCCCTTAGCTTCTTCTCCACCAAACTCTCTTACTCTAGCATTTTCTTCTTCAAAATCAAACATATCTATCATAGTACCTGGTAATAAATCTGTATCTCCTGAATCAGAAACTTTTACTTTTCTTGTCATTTGTCTAACAACTACTTCTAAGTGCTTATCGTTGATATCAACCCCTTGTAGTCTATAAACCTTTTGAACTTCTGAAAGTAAATATCTTCTAGCTCCTTCAACACCTTTAATATTCATAATATCATGTGGGTTAACTGAACCTTCTGTAATTTCATCTCCGGCTTCAATAACATCATTATCAGATACTCTTAATCTTGAACCAAATGGAATGTCATAGCTACGTTCTTCACCGTCAGCAGCCATTACAAACACAGTTTTCTTCTTCTTAGTTTCTTCTACTCTTACAGTACCTGCAATTTCAGAAACTATTGCAAGACCCTTAGGTTTTCTAGCTTCAAATAATTCTTCAACTCTAGGAAGACCTTGAGTGATATCCGCACCAGTAGCAACCCCACCAGTATGGAATGTTCTCATTGTAAGCTGAGTACCAGGTTCACCGATTGATTGAGCTGCAATTATACCAACAGCTTCTCCTATATTGATCTTTTGAGCTGTAGCCATGTTCATACCATAACACTTAGCACAAACACCTACTTTACAGTTACAAGTAAATACAGATCTTATTTTAACCTTCTTAACTCCTGCTGCTGTAATTCTATCAGCCATATGAGATTCAATATATTGATCTTTTCCTAATAATAATTCACCGCTTTCTGGATCATAAACATCCTCTGCAGTATATCTTCCATATAATCTTTCTGCTAATCCTTCGATTACTTCGTTACCTTCTTTGATTTCAGATACGATTAATCCTCTATCAGTACCACAATCTTCTTCTCTTACGATAACGTCTTGTGATACGTCAACAAGTCTTCTTGTTAAGTAACCTGAATCGGCAGTCTTAAGTGCTGTATCGGCATTACCCTTTCTAGCACCGTGTGTTGATATGAAGTATTCTAATACGTCAAGACCTTCTCTGAATGAAGCCTTGATTGGTAATTCGATAATCTTACCTGATGGAGCGGCCATAAGTCCTCTCATACCAGCTAATTGTTTTATCTGAGCCTTAGATCCTCTGGCTCCTGAATCAGCCATCATGAATATTGGGTTGAATTTATCCAAGCTATCCATTAATGCATTGGCAACATCTTCTGTTGTCTTACTCCATTTTTCAATAACTTTTTCATATCTTTCATCTTCAGATATGAAACCTCTCTTATACATCTTTTCTACTTTTTCAACTGTTTCTTCAGCTTCCTTAAGTAGTTCATACTTAGCTTCAGGTACTATCATATCTGATGCAGCAACTGTTACAGCTCCGATAGATGAGTAATGGTATCCTAATGCTTTTATTTTATCTAACATTATAGATGTATTAGTAGGTCCGTGTTTAATGTAACACTTATCTATTAATTTTCCTAAAGTTTTCTTAGTGATTAAGAAATCAACTTCAAGATCAAATTCTGTTTCTGGATTTGTTCTATCTACATATCCTAAATCTTGAGGAATAGATTCATTGAATATAATCTTACCTACAGTAGTCTTAATTATTCCTGATTTTTCTACTCCATCTACTACTTTATGCATTCTTACATTAATTGCAGCATGAACAGCAATTTCGCCTACATTATAAGCCATTATTGCTTCATCTACATTTGCAAAATACATTCCTTCGCCCTTAGCGTTTTCTTTATCCATAGTTAAGTAATATGAACCTAGAACCATATCTTGTGTAGGAACACAAACTGGTTTACCATCTGAAGGTTTCATTATGTTTCCTGCTGCAAGCATTAAGAATCTAGCTTCTGCTTGAGCTTCAACTGATAATGGAACGTGAACCGCCATTTGGTCTCCATCGAAGTCAGCATTATACGCTGTACATACTAATGGGTGAAGTTTTATTGCTCTACCTTCAACTAATACAGGTTGGAAGGCTTGAATTCCTAGTCTATGTAGAGTAGGCGCTCTGTTAAGTAAAACTGGATGATCTGTGATAACTTCTTCAAGTATATCCCATACTTGTTCGTTAACTCTTTCAACCATTCTCTTAGCACTCTTTATGTTATGAGCTACTCCATCTTCAACTAATTTTTTCATTACGAAAGGCTTAAATAATTCTAATGCCATTTCTTTTGGTAAACCACATTGGTACATCTTTAATTCTGGTCCAACAACGATAACTGATCTACCAGAATAGTCAACTCTCTTACCAAGTAAGTTTTGTCTAAATCTACCTTGCTTACCTTTTAACATATCAGATAATGATTTTAAAGGTCTATTACCTGGTCCAGTAACTGGTCTTCCTCTTCTACCATTATCAATTAGAGCATCAACTGCTTCTTGAAGCATTCTTTTTTCATTTCTAACAATTATATCTGGAGCTCCTAAATCTAAAAGCTTCTTTAATCTGTTATTTCTATTGATTACTCTTCTATATAAATCATTTAAGTCAGATGTAGCGAATCTTCCTCCATCTAATTGAACCATAGGTCTTAAATCAGGTGGAATTACAGGAATTACATTTATAACCATCCATCTTGGATCATTTCCTGATTTTCTAAAAGATTCTACAACTTCTAATCTTCTTATAATTCTAACTTTCTTTTGACCACTACTAGTCTTTAATTCTTCTTTTAATTCTCTAGAAGTTGTTTCTAAGTCTATTTCTCCAAGGATTTCTTGAACTGCTTCAGCACCCATTCCAGCTACGAAGCTTTCTTCACCAAACTTATCCACAGCTTCTCTATATTCTTTTTCACTTAAAAGTTGTTTCTTTAAAAGTGAAGTTTCTTTAGGGTCAATAACCACATATGAAGCAAAGTATAAAACTTTTTCTAAAGCTCTTGGTGACATATCTAAAAGTAATCCCATTCTTGAAGGAATTCCTTTAAAGTACCAAATGTGAGATACTGGGGCAGCTAACTCAATGTGCCCCATTCTTTCTCTTCTTACTTTAGCTTTTGTAACTTCAACTCCACATCTGTCACAAACAATTCCCTTATATCTAACTCTCTTATATTTACCACAATGACATTCCCAGTCTTTCATAGGTCCAAATATTCTTTCACAGAATAGACCATCTCTTTCTGGTTTTAAAGTTCTATAATTAATTGTTTCTGGCTTCTTAACTTCACCTCTAGACCATTCTCTAATTTGGCTTGGAGAAGCTAAGCCGATTTGTATTGCATCAAAATTGTTCAATTCAAACAAGGGTATATCCTCCCTTCAATTTTAGTGTTCGTCATTAACGAAATCATCTAATTCTAATTCTTCTTCATGAAAACCTTCTAAAGTAAATGATTCATAATCAATATCTTCATCGATTTCTTCATCATTAGTTGTATAACTATCGTCTCCTGCCACTTGTTCTGTAACAAGTTCTTCAGTTCCTTCGATATTTACTTCTAATTCCTCTGAATCATCATCAGAGAATTCTTTTAATTTAACTTCTTCGTTATCTTCGTTTAATACTTTAACATCTAAGCATAAAGCTTGAAGTTCTTTAATAAGAACCTTGAATGATTCTGGAACTCCTGGTTCAGGGATATTTTCACCCTTAACTATAGCTTCATAAGTCTTAACTCTTCCTACAACGTCATCTGACTTAACTGTTAAGATTTCTTGTAATGTATGAGCTGCACCGTATGCTTCTAGTGCCCAAACTTCCATTTCCCCAAATCTTTGACCACCAAATTGAGCTTTACCTCCAAGTGGTTGTTGAGTAACTAGTGAGTATGGACCTGTAGATCTAGCATGGATCTTATCATCAACTAAGTGAGCAAGCTTTAAGATATACATTATACCAACTGTAACTTCATTATCAAATGGTTCTCCAGTTCTTCCATCATATAATACAGTCTTTCCGTTTGCGTTGTATCCTGCTTTTTCTAAGCAATCTTCTATATTCTTTTCTGTTGCACCATCAAATACAGGTGTTGCAATGTGCCATCCTAATGCACTTGCAGCCCAACCTAAGTGAACTTCTAATACCTGACCGATATTCATACGTGATGGAACCCCTAGTGGATTTAAACAAATTTGTAGTGGTCTACCATCTGGTAAGAATGGCATATCTTCTTCTGGTAAAACTCTAGAAATAACCCCTTTGTTACCATGACGACCGGCCATCTTATCTCCAACAGATATTTTTCTCTTTTGAGCTATATAACATCTTACAAGTTCGTTAACACCTGGATTTAAGTCATCACCGTTTTCTCTTGTAAATACTTTTACGTCAACGATAATACCAGCTTCTCCATGTGGTACTCTTAATGAAGTATCTCTAACTTCTCTTGCTTTTTCTCCAAATATAGCTCTTAATAATCTTTCCTCAGCTGTTAATTCAGTTTCTCCCTTAGGTGTAACTTTACCTACAAGTACATCTCCTGATCTAACTTCAGCACCGATTCTGATTATTCCTCTTTCATCTATATCTTTAAGAGCATCTTCACTAACATTAGGAATATCTCTTGTTATTTCTTCTGGTCCTAGCTTAGTATCTCTAGCTTCACATTCATATTCTTCAATATGGATAGAAGTAAATACATCTTCTCTTACTAATTCTTCAGAGATAAGCATAGCATCCTCATAGTTGTAACCTTCCCAAGTAATGAATCCCATTCTGATATTCTTTCCTAATGCGATTTCTCCTAGGTCAGTTGCTGGACCATCAGCTAATACTTGGTTCTTAAATACAATTTCACCCTTATCTACTAAAGGTCTTTGATTTATACAAGTACCTGGGTTACTTCTCTTGAATTTAAGTAATTTGTATGTGTCTATTCCTCCATCAAGATCTCTCTTAACTCTGATTTCAGATGAACTAACATATACAACTGTACCTGAGTTTTTAGCTTTAGGTAATACTCCTGAATCTGCTGCTGCTCTATATTCAATTCCTGTACCTACTATTGGAGCTTGAGGCTTTAATAGTGGAACTGCTTGACGTTGCATGTTCGCTCCCATAAGTGCTCTTGATGCGTCGTCATTTTCAAGGAAAGGTATCATTGCAGTAGCAACTGAAACTATTTGTCTTGGTGAAACGTCAATTAAATCTACGTCTTTAGCATTAACTTGTAAAATATCATGCTTATGTCTAACAGTAACTCTACTGTCAACGAATCTTCCATCTTCACCTATAGGTTCTTTAGCTTGTGCAATTAAGTATAAATCTTCTTCATCAGCAGTAAAGTATCTGATTTCATCTGTAACTATTCCAGTTTCTTTATCAACAATTCTATATGGAGTTTCAATGAATCCATATTCATTAACTTTAGCATATGTTGCTAATGAGTTGATTAACCCTATATTTGGTCCTTCTGGAGTTTCTATAGGACACATTCTACCATAATGTGAATGGTGAACGTCTCTTACTTCGAAACCAGCTCTTTCTCTTGAAAGACCTCCTGGTCCTAAAGCAGATAATCTTCTCTTATGTGTTAATTCTGATAATGGATTAGTTTGATCCATGAATTGTGATAATTGAGAGCTACCAAAGAATTCTTTTATCGCAGCAGCTACTGGTCTAATGTTTATTAACATTTGAGGAGTAATTGCTTCTTGATCTTGAATAGTCATTCTTTCTTTAACTACTCTTTCCATTCTTGATAAACCAATTCTGAATTGGTTTTGTAATAACTCACCAACAGATCTTAATCTTCTATTACCTAAATGGTCTATATCATCAGTATATCCAACTCCATAAGCTAATCCTAATTCATAACTTATAGTTGCAAATATATCATCTCTTATAATATGTTTAGGTATTAATCTAGTTATGTTCTTTTTGATTTCTTCTTTGATAGATTGTTCATCATCATAATTGTCAAGAATTTCCATTAAAGTAGGGTAATGGACAGCTTCTCTTATGTTTAAATCACTTACATCAAATGATACAACTTTTTCTAAATCAACAAAGTGGTTACCTATTACTCTTAACACTTTATCTTCTACTAAAATGTCAACAGAGTTAATTCCTGCACTTTGAATGTTAGAAGCCATTGTTCTGCTTATTTTTTCTCCTTGTTCAACCATTATTTCTCCAGTTGAAGGATTTATTATATCAGCAGCTGCAATTTGATTAATTAATCTAAGATTAATAGCTAATTTCTTATTAAATTTGTATCTACCTACTCTTGATAAATCATATCTTTTAGCATCAAAGAATAAAGAGTCAATTAATGAAACCGCACTATCAACTGTAGGTGGTTCACCTGGTCTTAATCTCTTATAGATTTCAAGTAAAGCTTCCTCTTTAGTCTTAGTGTTGTCTTTTTCAATAGTCGCTTTGAATCTTTCTTCTTCACCAAAATAATCTAAAAGCTCTTGGTCACTTCCATAACCCATAGCTCTAGCTAATATTGTAATTGGTAGTTTTCTTGTCTTGTCAATTCTAACATAAATAACATCATTAGAATCTGTTTCGTATTCTAACCACGCACCTCTGTTAGGAATAACAGTTGATGAAAATAATTTTTTACCACTTTTATCAACAGTATTACTATAGTATACACCTGGAGATCTAACTAATTGGCTTACGATAACTCTCTCAGCCCCATTAATTATAAAAGTACCTTGTTCAGTCATTAGTGGGAAGTCTCCCATAAACACTTCTTGTTCTTTTATTTCTCCTGTTTCATTGTTTGTCAGTCTTACTGACACCTTCAATGGTGCTGCATAAGTACAATCTCTTTCCTTACACTCCTCCACTGAATACTTAATATTATCCATATCAAGTTTGTAATCTACAAACTCTAGTACAAGATTTCCTGTGAAATTTGAAATAGGATTAACATCGTCAAAAACTTCTAATAATCCTTCTCTCAAAAACCACTCATAAGAATCTAATTGTACCTCGATTAAGTTTGGCATTTCGGTTACATCTTTAACCTTAGCAAAGCTCATTCTAGTTCTTTTTCCGACTTGGACAGGATGTACCATGAATTTTCACCCCTTGTTTAAAGTAAAATAACCAAAAGCATAATTTCCCTAAGGACATATACTTTCGGAGAGCATCACGTTATAGTATAACCATTTTTATACTTGATTATACTCATTTTCGCAAGAATATATAATTATCCATAATGAATAGTACATTTTATGATAGTAACATACCCTATTTTTTTTGTCAACACTTTTGTATATTATTTACACTCCATTAATATAATAGTATTCTCAAAAAAATATTTCTCATTCTAAATTTTCAATTTTTTCATGATTTGGGCATTAAAAAAGGTGCTATAAAGCACCTTTTTATATTAAGTTAAGAAATTACTTAACTTCTACTTCAGCTCCAACTTCAGCTAATTTAGCTTTCATGTCTTCAGCTTCTTCTTTAGAAACAGCTTCTTTTAATGTCTTAGGAGCTCCGTCAACTATTTCTTTAGCTTCCTTTAATCCTAATCCAGTTATTTCTCTAACAACTTTGATAACTTTGATCTTGTTTGCACCAGCATTTGATAATACTACGTCAAACTCAGTCTTTTCTTCAGCTGCAGCACCTGCAACAGCTCCACCAGCAACAGCAACTGGAGCAGCAGCGCTAACACCAAACTCCTCTTCGCAAGCAGTTACTAATTCGTTTAATTCTAAAACAGTCATTTCTTTTATAGCTTGAATGATTTCTTCTCTTGTCATTTTAATTGCACCTCCAAAATTTTTATCAGTTTATTATTCAGCTGACTCTGATTCTTTTTTTTCTTTAATTGCATTTAATAAGTATGCAAGGTTTGATAATGGAGCTTTGAAGCTTCCAAGAAGTTTTGCAATAAGAACTTCTTTTGATGGGATTGTTGCAAGTTTTTCAACTCCAGCCTTGTCATAAACAATACCGTCAACAACACCTGCTTTTAATTCTAACTTCTTATGATCTTTAGCAAAATCATTTAATACTCTTGCAGGAGCAGTAGCATCTTCGTAACCGAAAGCTATTGAAACTGGTCCTTCTAAGTATTGAACTAAATCACCTAAACCTAATTCGTTAGCAGCTAATGTTACTAATGTGTTTTTGTAAACTTTATATTCAACACCAGCTTCTCTTAAGCTCTTTCTTAACATTGTATCTTCTTCAACTGTTAAACCTTGGTAACTAGCTAATGCTACACCTTGAGCTTTTTCTAACTTTTCTTTAATCTCAGCTACTTTAGCTTCTTTGATTTGTCTGTTCTTCTTTATCACTGTGTGTCCACCTCCTCACAGTTATTAACTGTAATATATATTAAGAAAGGTCTTCCCATAGACACAGGAAGACCAAATAAATAATCACTTATCTAGTTATCCTAGGCAGGCGATTACTTTAAACCTTACGGCACCTACTGTCTACGGAAACAGTATTCTCTTTTTTCACAACGAAATTTATTATACTATGTTAATTTCACTATGTCAATATTAATCTAAAACTTTTGTTGGATTAATCTTAGCTCCAGGTCCCATTGTGCTTGAAACTGATACAGATTTAACGTATTGTCCCTTAGCAGCAGCTGGTTTAGCCTTAACTAATGCATCCATTAAAGCGTGGAAGTTTTCTTGTAACTTTTCAACACCAAATGATTTCTTTCCGATTGGGCAGTGAACGATAGCAGTTTTATCAACTCTATATTCAACCTTACCTGCTTTGATATCAGCTATAGCTTTAGCTACATCAAATGTTACTGTTCCTGATTTTGGGTTTGGCATTAATCCCTTAGGTCCTAATACTCTACCTAATCTACCAACTACACCCATCATATCTGGAGTAGCAACTACTACATCGTAGTCAAACCAGTTTTCACCTTGGATCTTTTGAACTAATTCTTCAGCTCCAACGAAATCTGCTCCAGCTTCTTGTGCTTCTGTAGCTTTTGCACCTTTAGCAAATACTAATACTTTAACGCTTTTACCAGTTCCGTTTGGAAGAACAACAGCTCCTCTAACTTGTTGGTCAGCGTGTCTTGGGTCTACCCCTAATCTAACGTGTAATTCGATAGTTTCATCGAATTTAGCTTTTGCAGTTTTTACAGCTAAATCTAAAGCTTCAGCTGGTGTATATAAAACGTTCTTATCAACTAATTTTGAACTTTCAATATATTTCTTTCCCATTGTTATGCCTCCTTCGTGGTTTTAGCGGTTTTTACCTCCCACTTAATAAAAAATCAGAATTACTCTGCGATTGTAACACCCATACTTCTAGCAGTACCTTCGATCATGCTCATTGCAGTTTCGATTGTAGCAGCATTTAAGTCTGGCATTTTTAATTCAGCGATCTTTCTAACTTGATCCTTTGTTAATGTTCCAACTTTTGTTCTGTTAGGAACTCCTGAACCGCTTTCTAATCCTAATTCTTTCTTAATTAGAACTGCAGCTGGAGGAGTCTTTAAGATAAAACTAAAAGATCTATCTTGGTATACTGTTATAACAACTGGTATTATTAATCCAGCTTGATTAGCAGTCTTTGCGTTAAACTCCTTACAGAATCCCATAATGTTTACACCGTGTTGTCCTAATGCTGGACCTACTGGTGGTGCTGGTGTTGCCTTACCTGCAGGAAGTTGTAATTTAATCATTCCTGTTACTTTCTTAGCCATTTACTATTCCTCCTATACTGTGGTAATACGGACTTTTTGTCCTCCCACTTAATTAAAAACATTAGTTTTATATTTTTAATACTAAACTAATTTCTCAACTTGGTTAAAATCTAGTTCAGCTAACGTTTCTCTGCCGAACATATCTATTAAAGCTTTTATCTTGTGTTTTTCAACACTTATCTCTTGAATTATCGCTACGAATTCTCTTAGCGGTCCTGAGATAACTCTTACACTTTCTCCTACTTCTAAGTCTATATCTATAGGCATTTCTACAACACCCATTGATTCAACTTCTTCATCAGTAAGAGGTACTGGTTTAGAACCTGGGCCAACAAATCCTGTTACACCTCTAGTATTTCTAACCACATACCATGACTCATCAGTCATAAGCATTTTTATTAACACATATCCTGGGAACTTTTTCTTTAAAGAAACCTTTTGTTTACCATCTCTTTCTTCGATAACTTCTTCCATAGGAACTTGTATATCAAGAAGTAGATTTTCAAGATTTCTATTTTCTACGGTCTTTTCAATATTTGCTTTAACCTTATTTTCGTAACCTGAATATGTGTGTACTACATACCATCTAGCTCTTTCACTCATATTTACTATAGATGAGAAACTCACCTAAACCTCCTTTATTATAGTTTAAAAATCAATTTAAAGAGGTTTGTAAAAATATAATCTAACCCGCCAACTAATATTATATATATTAGTACGACTACGCCTACTGCAATTAACGCTTTTTTTGTGTCATCTTTAGAAGGCCAAGTTATTCTTTTAACCTCTGCCTTAAGTTCTCTAAAAAACTTAGAAAGCCCTCTTTTTTCAGAAGTTTTAGTATTAATATTTACATTTTCTTTAATAGCCATTACTTCACATCCTTAACTATTGCGAGTACGTGTCATTACTCTAAAGCGAACTATTTAGTTTCTTTGTGTTGTGTGTGTTTTTTACAGAATCTGCAATATTTATTCATTTCCATTCTGTCTGGGTTGTTTTTCTTATTTTTCATTGTGTTGTAATTTCTTTGCTTACACTCTGTGCATGCTAATGTTACTTTTACTCTCACAGTCTGCACCTCCAGTTTATCCAAATAATTATATAAGTATATATGATATTGTGTTACCTAATTCGTTAATTACTTAAACACTCTATCATAAAAGCGATATTATGTCAATAATATTAGCTTGGTAAAGGACTAGGTAAACTAACCCAGCCCTTTATATATGAAGTAATTAATCTACTATTCTATTATAGAAGTAACAACTCCTGAACCTACAGTTCTTCCACCTTCTCTGATAGCGAATCTTAAACCTTCATCCATAGC
>NZ_JBCOAB010000066.1:0-15363 GCF_040227035.1 Clostridium sp. RTP31139st1_H3_RTP31139_211217 | reverse complement strand
TTTAACATGAACGTACCCGTATGGGTTATTTTTTTTGCAATTAATTAGTGTTGCACTTGATATTGTAATTTATCTAATAAAAAAAAGAACTGTAATACTACAATTCTTTTTTCATTTTATATTTTGTAGAAGTTATATTATAAGCTCAATATCTTTTTCCCAGTATCAACTAGTTCACATTTATCTCCTACTTTAACTTTTCCACCTTTTAATACTCTTGTAAAAATTCCATTCTTAGGCATTATACACTCTCCTACTTGATAGTATATTGCACATTTATCATGACATTCTTTTCCTATTTGAGTTACTTCTAAAAGAACATCATCTCCTACAGTTAATCTTTGTCCAACTGGAAGCTTATTTAATTCAAATCCTTCAATAACTAAATTTTCTCCAAAGGCACCAAAATCAACATTTCCACCTTTATTTCTGAAATCTTCTATTTTTTCTAAAGCTAAAAGACTTACTTGTCTATGCCATTTTCCAGCATGAGCATCTCCTTCAATTCCAAACTCTTCTATAAAATTTGCTTCTGAAACTTCATTTTTTAATGTTCCCTTATGTTTACTTGTACAAATAGCAATTACTTTTCCCATTTCTTATCCTCCAATTTGATTCATAAACTTTAATTCTTTATGCTCACTTTTTTCTAAAAATAAATGTTTTTCTGGTTTGTCATATATATTTTCTTGTATAATTTCTCTTAAATTTTCGTCACTAATTCCTTTTCTAAGCTTAGATTTTAAATCTACCCCATAATCAAAGTGAAGACATTGCTTTAAAAAACCTTCTGGAGTTAATCTTATTCTATTGCAATCTTCGCAAAAACAATTGCTTAATGCACTTATAAAACCAACTTTACCTTTTGCGCCTTTTAACTTAATATATGTAGCTGGTCCGCCACTTTTACTTCTTACTACTTTTTCATAATCAGTATAATTGTCTTCTATAACCTTTAGTACTTCTTCATTTGTAACACCTTTATAATTAATTGCAATTCCAATTGGCATTAATTCAATAAAACGTATATCTATAGGTTTTTCTTTAGTAAGATTTACAAAATCAATTATTTCGTCTTTATTAACATCATTAACTATAACAGTATTTAATTTTACTTTTATCCCTAGCTCTATTGCCTTATCTATGGCTACTAAAACATTCTCTAACTTACCTAATCTAGTTAATTTGCTAAATCTTTCTTCTTTTAATGAATCTAAACTGATATTTACTCCCTTCAATCCATTTAACTTCAATTCTTCAAGTTTATCAGCTAGTAATATTCCATTTGTAGTTAGATAAATTTCTTCAATACCTGGAATATTATTTATTCTCCCTATAAGATTTACTATTCCTGCTCTAACTAATGGTTCTCCACCAGTTATTCTAATTTTTTTTATTCCAAGTTTAGCGCTTTCTTTTACAATTTTATATATTTCATCATCAGTTAACTTTTCATCATTTTTTAAGAAGTTATTTTCCTTCTCCTTCATACAATAAACACATCTTAAATTACAATTATCAGTTACCGATACCCTTAAGTAATCAATCTCTCTTTCAAACTTATCTTTCATATTAATTCAAAGGGTAAGTTAAAAGTTAAACTCCCCACTCTTTCCTCCTGTTTTTTTAAGCAAATGAGTTCCTTCGATAACCATTCTTTTATCAATTGCTTTACACATATCATAAATTGTTAATGCACTTACTGTTGCAGCTGTTAAAGCCTCCATTTCAACCCCTGTTTTATCAACTATTTTTACTGTTGCTGTAATTTCAATGGAACTCTCTTCTTTATTTATCTCAAAATCCACATTACAACTTGTAATCATTAATGGATGGCACATTGGAATTAAATTTGATGTTTGTTTACTAGCCATTATTCCTGCTATTCTAGCTACTCCTAATACATCGCCTTTACCAATTTTCCCATTTTCTATTAACTCTAATGTCTCTCTACTAACTTTTATTTTTGAAACAGCAACTGCAACTCTAGCTGTTTCATTTTTTTCTGATACGTCAACCATTCTAGCATTTCCACTATTATCAAAGTGCGTCAATTTATTATCCATAATACAAGCCTACTTTCTAAAATTATTTTCCAAATGAACAATGTGGGAATGTACATACATTACAATCTAAGCATAATCCACCATGTCCATATTCGACTATATCATCAATTGTTAATTTTTCATCACTTAAAACTCTTGGTAATACTAAATCAAGTACTGTTCTTTTAGAGTACATTGCACAGCTTGGTACTCCTAAAATTGGTGTATCACCATAATAAGCTAATAAGAACATAGCTCCTGGTAATACTGGAGATCCATATGTTACTAATTCACCACCACATTCCTTAATTGCTGTAGGTGTAACATCATCAGGGTCTACAGACATTCCTCCTGTACAAATTATCATATCTACTTTTTCACTTAAACCTTTTTGAATTTCTTCAATAATTCTTTCCTTTTCATCTGGTAATATTACTTGACGTATTACTTCACTACCATAATACCCTAATTTTTGCTTTATTACTGGTAAAAAGGCATCCTTAATTCTGCCTTTATATACTTCATTACCAGTAGTTATTAATAAACACTTTTTAGGTTTTATTTCTGCTACACTAATTATCTTTTCTCTAATTAGATTTTCAGCAGTAATAATTTTTTCCTCATCTATTATTAATGGAATAACCCTTGTTGCTCCAACTTTTTCCCCTTTTTTAATTGGAGTATTATTATGCAACGTAGAAACTATAATTTCACCAACCGAATTTAATTTGAATAAATTAGCTTTATCTATTTTTAATACTCCATCTCTGTCAGCAAAGAAATCTACTTTTCCTTCTTTAATTTCATCTGAAATCTTAATTCCTTCTCCCACAACTAAATTTGAAATTCTTGTTGCTGCATCATTTTCATGAAGCTGACCTTCTGTAGGTTCCCAAACATAAACATGCTCTTTCCCAATAGATAGTAATTTTTCTATATCTTCTTCTTTAATTATATGACCTTTTTTAAATAATCTTCCTTTAAATTCACCAGGAATTATTTGAGTTACATCATGAGAAAGTATAGTTCCTACTGCATCTTCTACTTTTATCATTTTCATATTAATTTTCCCCCTATTACTTTCTAGCACATTCTTTTGAAGTTCCTAATAATATATCAATTCCGTGTTTAATGTCATCTAATGCATAATCTAATGCTTCCTTGCAAGCCTTTGGACTTCCTGGTAAATTAACAATTAATGTATCTTTTCTTATACCAGACACAGCCCTTGAAAGCATAGCTCTTTTAGTAATTTGCATACTATACATTCTTATTGCTTCGCATATTCCATGTGCTTCTCTATCAATTATTGCTTTAGTAGCTTCTGGTGTTATATCCCTTTTAGAAAATCCAGTTCCACCTGTACTTAATATTAAATTAACTTTAAGCTCATCACTCATAACTTTAAATTCATTTTCTAACATTTCTTTTTCATCAGGTAATATGACTTGTTTTACTACAGTAAATCCCGCAGCTTCAACTAACTCTTTTACTACAGCCCCACTTTTATCTTCTCTTTCTCCAGCATAACCTTTATCACTACTTGTAATTATACCAACTGTATACATTATAATTCCTCCAATTCTTTATATTCTTTTTCCGTATTTATATTTAAAAAATCTTTTTCAATAAATTTTTTTTCTTGATTTCCATCTATAACTTTATAATTTAAAGATTTTATCAATAATTGAAGTTTATTATTATTATTTTTTATTGCATTTTCAATACTAGGAATGCTCTTTTTTGAATATACTGCACATAATGGCTGTAGCCTTCCAGAAACCTCCGGTATTAACACTTCATATTCTTCATTATAATTTCCTAATATATTTAAAGTTTCACTAGTTATAAGTGGCATATCACATGCTATACATAAAACTTTATCTGTAGTTGAATTCATAAGAGCTGAATGTATTCCGCTCAAAGGACCATTCCCCTTATATATATCTTCAATTACTCTTAAATTAAATCCTTCATATTCTTCTTTTTTATTTGCAATTATTATTATTTCTTTATAACCTTTGCCTGCATCAATTATATGCTCTATAAATTTACGTTCCTTATAATTTAATAACGCCTTATTATTATAGTTCATTCTACTACTTTTACCACCAGCTAAAATAGCCAATGTCTTGTTTATCATAAGCATCTATCTCCTAAAATTTAATGATATCAACTGTTTCACCACTATGAAGAGCTTCGCTTCCACCCTCTACTTCAATCATACAATTAGAATTTAAATTAGAACTTAATATTCCATTTCCACTTTTCACTTGTGTTATATATACCTTTTGTTTTCCCTCTTCTATTACAACTCTACCTCTAATAAATCTTCTCTGAGGGCTTTTTTTATTGAAATTATCACATAAAGTTGCTTTTTCTCTTTTAACTTCTATTTTTTCAATTCCACTTAATTTTTCTATTGATGTCTTAACAAACAACTCAAATGCTGTTAGTGCCGCAGTTGGATTTCCTGACAAACTAACCACAAGAGCATTATTTACAATACTACAAAGCACTGCTGAACCTGGTTTCATTTTAACCTTCCAAAATAATCGTTTCCCACCTATATTGTCTATTGCATGATTTAATAAATCTTTTTCACCTACAGATACTCCACCAGTTGTAATTATTAAGTCAACATTTTGAGATATATTCTCTATATATTTCTCTATATCTCCTTCAATATCTCTTACATGCTTTACTTCTAAAATATTATATCCTAACTCAGAAACTCTAGCCATTATAGTATATTTATTACTATTGAAAATTTTACCTTCCGTTAAATCACTATTTACATCTATAACTTCATCACCAGTACATAAAAGTGCAATTTTAGGATTTTTATATACCTTTATCTTTGAAATACCACTGCTTGCAATAATACCTATATCTGCAAAATCTATCTTTTTATTTTTATTTACTAATAGAGATCCTTTTTTAATATCTTCACCTTTAAAACAAATATTATCATTAGCTTTTATTTTTTTAGTTAATGTTATATGCTCCTCATCATTTTTGATAGTATCTTCTTGCTTTATTACTGCATTTGCTCCATTTGGAATAGGAGCACCAGTCATTATTCTTATTGCAGTTTTATTAGTTACTTCATAATTACTTACTTCACCAGCAAAGACCTTATCAATGATTTTTATTTTATCATTAGAACCACTATTTTCTGCTAATATTGCATATCCATCCATTGCTGACTTATTAAATGGTGGATTATCAATTAGCGAATATATGTCCTCTGCTAAAACTCTTCCTGTTGCATTTATTAAGTCAATCTCTTCTGTTCCTATGGCTTTAACATTTTCATCTAATATATCTATTGCCTCTTCCAATGATATAAATGACTTCATTTGATATCCTCCTTAAAATATAAAAGACTTACTACTTCATATTTTAGGTATGAGTAATAAGCCTCAAATATAACAAAATTATTTTTAGTTATATATAACTAAAAATAAAACTATATATTTAAACAAAACTTATTTTCCTTCCCAAAACGTGGAGATAATATCTTTTCAAATATTACCCTTAAATTTTATTTCAAATTTCGGCTTAAGTTCCTTAGATTTACTCCTTAGGATACTTAGCTCTAGAAAATATATTATTGATAATTTTCAAACTTAAATTCTTCTTCTTTTTCAATTAAATCTACAAGTTTTTCTACATCGTCTTTATTTACAACATTTATGTTATTATCTATATCTAAATGAGTATCGCTTGCAATAGCTATTAACTTTTCTTTTTGAGTTATAATCCTATCACTTACTCCATCTCTATAAACTTCGATTTTTCTTAAGTTACTATTTTTATATCCTTCAACTAAAATTATATCTTTATCCATTAACATTTTAATTATATCACTAAGTTCAATCTCTTCGTGTAATTCTTTAATCATAGCAAATCTATTTTTTGATGAAATTACAACTGTTTCCGAGCCTGCTTCTCTATGTTTATATGTATCTTTTCCTTTTTTATCTATATCAAATCCATGAACATCATGTTTTATAGTTGCTATACTATACCCTCTATTTTTTAGTTCTTTTATTAAAGACTCCATTAGAAATGTCTTTCCAACATTTGAGCTATAACCTACAATATTTATTACCTTTGACATTTACTTCATCCCTTAGTCTTTATTTTATCTTTATATTTTAAAAATCTGCTTTGATTTTAAATCTTATTAACATTTTTGTAAATATATTTTATTTAAATTTAATAAGTTAGAGGCAAAAGATTATTTAATATATATTAAAACTCTCCCCTTTCCCTCTAACTCTTTTTATTATATATTAACTTGCCAAATTACCAAATTAAAATTTGGGCTCTTATAAATGAAACTCACTCCTCACATGCGTTCGGAGGAGTAAGTTCGAGCAACCAAATTAAAATTTGGGCTCTTACTTATAACTAAACTCAAAGTTTTTTTCTATGTTAAAGAAATCAGCATAATCTATATCAAATAAACTCTTTGTAACTTTTGATACATCTATATTTTCCTTAATAAGCTGAGTTAAAACTCCAGCATAAGAAAGGTCTCCTTGAATTATTGCACCATAGATTTTTCCATCTTTATGGATTATCTTTTTATAGTTATTATCTTCAACTTTAGTTTCAACTATATAAGTTTCATCAGCTGGTTCTACCATACCAAGAGACATTGTAGCTATACCTACAAAGTTCATTGTGTTTTTGCTTCCAAAGAAATCAGTCATTACCATTTCTTTTCCTAACATATTATGTGCTGCTATTATACCTTCTTTAACAGCTGTTGGCCATATTGGATTTCTTCCCGTTACATCTCCAGCTCCATATATATTTTCTATATTAGTTTGCCCTTTTGCATCAATTATTAATCCAAATCTATCACATTCAACATTACTATTTTCCATAAATGCAACATTAGATCTAACCCCTGTAGCAACTATTACTAATTCACATGGAACTTCTTCACCAGTATTTAATACTAAAGCTTTTGGATTGTTATTTTCATCTAAAAGTAACTTTTCTGCTTTAACATCTAACTTTAAAGAAACACCTTCTTCAATGAATTTCTTTTCATATACATCTGAAGCATGCTTGTCTAATTGTAATGGAAGTATCTTATTACTCATTTCAACTAAAGATATATTTAATCCTTGTCCAAGTAATCCACTAACTGCATCTATTCCAACAAGACCAGCACCTAAAACTACTACATTCTTAACTTTTTTAGCTTGTTCTTTTATTAATATAGCATCATCTAAGTTTCTTAGCCCAACTACATTATTACCTTCTCTAAGTCCTGGTACTGGAGGTATAAATGCAGATGCTCCACTACAGACTAATAATTTATCATAACTTAAAGTCTCACCATTTGATAGCTCTAAAGTTTGTTCTTTATCATTTAATGCTTTAACTTCTAAACCTTTCATCCAAGTAATATTGTTTTCTTCAAAAAACTCTTTACCTGTAAAGTTTAAGGCATCTACATCTCTATGACTTGAAATGTAATGATGAAGTATGCATCTTGAATATACATTTTCATCTTTAGATATTAATACTATTTCAGCATTTTTATCTAATTCTCTTAAAGTTTTAGCTCCACTTATACCTGCTGCAGAGGCTCCTATAACTACATATCTCATTATTCAGTTACCTCCTCTAAAGTAATTGCTCCCATAGGACATTTAGCTACACATTGTGCTGTTCCATGTTCCTTACATGCATCACATTTCATTATTTCTTTATGCATTCTGCTATCAGCTTTTAATACTCCATAAGGACATGCCATTATACACATGTAACAACTAGCACAGTGATCTTTATTATATTCTACTAATCCAGTTTCTTTATTCTTACTCATAGCACCTGTCATACAAGTATAAACACATTCTGGTCTATCACAATGTCTACAGAATATTGGAGCATATTTACCTTTACTATCTATTGTTATTCTACTTCTTGTATCCTCTGACTCGTGAGCTACAATACATGCTGTTGTACAAGTTAAACAGCCAACACATTTATCTCTATCTATCTTAATTCTTTTCATCTTTAGTCACCCTCTATTTTTTAATGATATTTACTGCAACTGTTTTAAATGATGGTTCCTTTGAATATGGATCATAAACTGAAGGAGTAAGTGCATTTGTTTCAATATAATGAATTGGTGCATATAAATGCTCCTTCTTTACATGATCAGATATCTTTATAGTAAAGTCTTTAGTTACTCCATTTTGAGAAGCTATTGAAACTCTTTCATTTTCTTCTATATTTAATTCTTTTGCTAACTCTGGATGCATAAATGCATATGATTCCTTAGAGTAAATTCTTTCTGACTCAGCAATTTCTCTTGATCTAACTTGAGTATGCCATTGCCCTACTGTTCCTCTTCCTGAGTTAAATATATATGGAAATTCTGCACTTGTTTGTGTTGGGTTTTCTGCTATATCTTCAAAGTGGAATTTAGCTCTCTTTGATGGAGTATAGTAATTACCATCTTCATATAATCTTCTTTCATCTTCCACTAAAGTTTCTCCAGCTCTAAATGGCCATTGAACTCCTCTTGAACCTTCCATATTTGGTCCTTCTAACATTTCATAAGTTACACCTGTAATATCACAAGGCATTCCCTTAGAACATTTCTTTAATAATTCAAAAGCACTTCTTGGAGTTTCCCATCCTTTTAATAAATCTCCCATTCCAAGTTCCTTACCAATGTTATAGAAGATTTCGAAATCTGATAATTCTCCTTCTTCTTTTTCAATTACAGGATTAACCTTTGATAATCTTCTTTCAGTATTTATTAATACCCCTTCTTTTTTGATTGCTGGAACAGAAGGTAAGTATAAATCACAAAGTTTAGCACTATCAGTATCTTCATATATATCTTGAACTACGAAGAAATCTAGATTTTTAACGCACTTTTCAAATTCTTCATTATTTGCCCATGAATGTCTTGGGTTTGTACAAATTACCCATAACCCCTTAATTTCTCCTGCAATTGCTTTTTCAATTATTGCATTGTAAGGAATTGTTGGTTTTGTAGCAAGTACACTTTCATCTACACCTAAAGCTTCAGCAACTGCTTTTCTACGTACTGGATTATCGAAATCTCCACCACCATAAAGTCCTGCTGTATTACTAAATGCTCTTGAACCCATAGCATTACATTGTCCAGTTAAAGAGTTTGCACCTGTACCTGGTCTACCCATGTTTCCTGTTATTAATGCTAAATTAATTATAGATTGAGCTGTTCTAACTGCTTGGTAACCTTGATTAACTCCCATTGTCCACCAGAATGAAACTCTTTCTCCTGCATGAATAATTTCAGCTAATTCTAAAACTCTTTCCGCACTTATTCCTGTTTCAGCTTCAACTTTATCTAAAGTGAATTTAGCTACATGATTCTTGAAATCTTCATATCCTTCTGTATGATTTTCTATGTAGTTAACATCAATATATCCTTTTTCTATTAAAACATTAGCTAAAGTATACATTAATACTAAGTCAGCCTTTGGTTTAATATCTATCCATATATCAGAATTCATAGCAGTTTCTGATCTTCTTGGATCTATTGTTATTATTTTAGCTTCTTTATTTTCTCTAATTCTTCCCCAGAATACTGGATGAGCTATAACTGGATTTGCTCCAATTAAAATTATTGTATCTGAAAGTTCTGCATCATTTAATGTATATGGTGGAGCATCAAATCCAAAACTTTGTTTATGAGCAACTACTGATGTAGCCATACATAATCTTGTATTACCATCACCATTAATGCCCATGTAGTTTCTTCCTACATGTCCTAATAAAGCCATATCTTCTGTTGGCATTTGTCCTGTACTAATGAAGGCAACACTTTCTTTACCGTATTTTTCTTGAATGCTTGTCATTTTTTTAGCAAATGTTTTAAAGCCTTCTTCCCATGAAATTTCTTTCATTTCTCCATTTTCATCTCTTAAAAGTGGGCTTTTTCTTGCTTTAATTTTTGTTTGTTGCTTATCTAAGTTTAATCCTTTTATACAACAAAAACCTTTATTTACAGGGTAATCAACAGTAGGAGAAACCTTAGCTATCTTACCATTTTCTACATAAAAATCTACATTACATGCTAATGCACATAAATTACATGTTGATTGAATCTTCTTCATATTACTCCCATCTCCAATTCGTGATTTTAATAAACTCTATATTCAGTATTATTTCAGATTCATTTTATCACTAAAGGTTATATGCAACTGTGATTATAATCACAAATTATTTGTCATTTATTTAACAATATTATTGCTAAAATCTCTTTTTTATTTAATAAAAGTAAAAATAAGCCATTAGATTTTTTTATAAATAACCTAATAGCTTATTTAAACTTTTACACTAATTCAATTTTACTAGTAAAATATTCATCATAATGTTAATTTAAATTTAACTATTTACTATTTCGCCTCCATTTATGTGAATAGTTTGACCTGTAATATATGAAGCTGCTTCAGATGCTAAAAATACATATGCACCAGCACATTCAACAGGTTGACCTGCTCTACCCATAGGAGTATTTGATCCAAACTGTGGAATTTCTCCCTTTTCAAAGCTTGATGGAATAAGTGGTGTCCATATAGGTCCTGGAGCTACTGCATTTACCCTTATACCACTTTTATTTTTTGCTAATGATGTTGATAAAGATCTTGTTAATGTTACAATAGCACCTTTAGTCATTGAATAATCTATAAGTTTTTCATTTCCTGCAAAAGCTGTAACTGATGCTGTATTTATAATGCATGAACCTGATTTCATATGTTTTAACGCTTCTCTTGACATATAAAAAGTTCCATAAATATTAGTTTTCATAGTTTTATCAAATTGAGAATCTGAAATTTGTTTAAAATCTTTACATTCATATTGAACTGCTGCATTATTTACTAATATATCTATTTTTCCATGTTCTTTAATTACATTCTCTATTACTGAACTACAAAAAGTAACGTCTGAAATATCTCCTGAATAAATACTACACTTTCTTCCTGTAGCTTCTATTAATTTTTTAGTATCTTCAGCATCTTTTTTTTCATTGTAATAAACTATAACAATATCAGCTCCTTGATATGCATAAGCAATAGCTACTGCTCTACCTATTCCACTATCTCCACCAGTTATTATTGCAACTTTATCTTTTAGTAAATCTCCACTTTTTATATACTTTTCATCATAGTATATAGGTACTGGATTCATTTCACTTTCAAAACCTGGATGAATATTTTGATGTTGTGCTGGAAAACTTGTTGGAAAGTTCATATAATCACTCCTTAAAAAATCCTTGTCATAATTTATTATTAGTTACTTTATGATTTATAATTCTTTTTTATAAAAATCTTATCTGTTAATTAATAGTTTATTTTTTATTAAATAAATTTCACTTTATAAAAAATGGAATTGCATTAGCAATTCCATTCAATTTTATCTCTATATTAACCAAATACTTTATCATAGACTATAGGATCCTTAAATCCAAATATTACTTTTCCATTTTTCTCAAAAATTTCACTTACATACAACTTTCCATGTTCTGTTCTTTCTTTTAATGTAAAAATAGTACCATTTCCAAAATCACTTATACTTTCTCCATAAAAAGATCCATTTTCCTCTTTATAAATCATAGGATTGAACTTTTCAGACTTAACTAAAGTACTATAATCCATAATTAAAGAACCATTGTCATTTCTAAATTCTTCTTTAGATATTCCTTTCGGTAATTCATAGGAAGTTAATACAACATTATTTTCTTTATCTAATGTAAATAAAAATAAATGCGGTAATATTTTTTTACCTTTTTCAG
This sequence comes from Clostridium sp. RTP31139st1_H3_RTP31139_211217, assembly GCF_040227035.1. Taxonomy (NCBI): domain Bacteria; kingdom Bacillati; phylum Bacillota; class Clostridia; order Eubacteriales; family Clostridiaceae; genus Clostridium; species Clostridium sp. RTP31139st1_H3_RTP31139_211217. Next base: position 3,495 of record NZ_JBCOAB010000066.1, on the reverse strand, counting down.
TTTCATAATAGCTTTCTTCTATTACAAAATACCCCTTAAAATTTTGGGGTAAATTTTTAATTTTTTGATTACATACCGCATTTATATGTTTAGCCTTAGGATGTATGATTTCACCTTCACTTTCTTCTTTTTTTATTTGTGCCTGGTTATTAAATTTACCACACAAATTTTTAATAAAAGATTCCAACCTACTCATAATTCCTCCCTAAACTGTTTATTTTTTTAATAATTCATCAACAACAGCTTTAGCTTCAGCTAAGCAAGAACCACATCCCTTTCCACAGTTAGTTACACTTTGAACTTTTTCAAAAGTATCAGCTCCATTTTCTATTGCTCTTTCGATATCTTCAACAGAAACATTAAAACAATAACAAATTTTTTTAGTTTTATCCATATATATTCCTCCATAATATTACTATTTATATCTATAGTTGTATGTATATTTATAGTTTTAACATACATGAAATCTATTATTCTAACTTATTAATTTAAACTAATTTACTTATGAAAAAAATTAATTTATTAATAATTGATTACTTACATATTATTGAATCAATTATTCTTCTTGCTATTGTTGTTTTATCAGGTAATATAGGAAGGTTATCTTTACTATACCAATCAGCATGAAGTATTTCCTCTCCATCAACTTTGATTTCTCCACTTTCATATTCAGCTGTAAATCCAATCATTATAGAATTTGGATATGGCCAAGGTTGACTATCAAAATATTTAATATTTTTTACTTTTATATTAACCTCTTCTAATATTTCACGTCTTACACAATCTTCTAATGTTTCATTTACATCTACAAACCCTGCAATAGTACTATGTAATCCTTCAGGAAAGTTTTTATTATTTGCTAATAATATTTTATCCCCCTTGGTAATTCCTACTATAATTGCAGGACAAACCTTAGGATAACATGTATATCCACACTCTTTACACTTCATTGCAAATTCATTATTAGCAAACTCATTTTTTCCACCACATATTCCGCAATATTTATTCGTCTTATGGAAATGAATTATCTGAGCAGCCTTTCCTGATACTGATACACTTTCTTTATCAATAATTGCAGCACTTTCTCTTAATGTAATAAACTTTAACTCTCCAGATACTTTCACCGCAGAATTAATTTCACCACAAAAGCAATGTTTATCTTTTAGCTTTCCAAGGTGATATTTTATTTCTAATCCATCTATTAATTGCTTTACATCCTTAAATGTCGGAATATTAATCTTTCCCATATCCTCTTTAACTAAGAGCATTTTATCTTGAAATAAAAACCATAAATCCCCCTCTTTATTTTCCTCTGGAAATAAAGGATCTGATACAAATTTCATATAGTCATCAGTATTAATCATAATTCCTCCAATCTTATTCTTCTAATATTTCACAATGCATATATTTCTCAGCTTCATTCCAAGGTACAATAAATCCTTGTCCTTTAGAGCAAAATACTGAGTTTGAAGAATACTCTATATCTGCATTTTTATTATATCCTATTTTTTCCACAATTTCATCAGTATTATGACATATATCATATCCATCAAACATTAAACTTATATTACCTTTTCCTTTTGTAAATGCAATAAGCTCCATGCTATAATCCATAAATGTTGATACGGGTCCTCTTCCCATTATTCTAACCTTATTTAAATTAGTTTCAGGAGTATTAAATTTACCACTTAGCTTTTGTATATCTGATAAAACTCTTCCCATATAATCTAATTCTACATCTATTGTAAATCTATAAAATGGCTCTAATAATATATTATGAGCTTTTTCTAAACCTTGCCTTAATGCCCTATATGTTGCCTCTCTAAAATCTCCTCCTTCTGTATGTTTGTTATGAGCTCTTCCTGTTAAAAGTGTAACTTTAATATCCGTAATATCAGAACCTGTTAATAGTCCGTGATGATTTCTTTCAAAAATATGAGTTTTAATTAAATTTTGCTGTCCTGTTGTTAAGTCATCAGCATGACACTTATTTTCAAACACAATTCCTGTTCCCCTAGCCTGAGCCTCAAGTTTTAAATGAACTTCTGCATAATGCTTTAATGGTTCAAAATGCCCATAACCTCTTACTTCATTTGTTATAGTTTCCTTATACATTATTTCACAAGGCCCAAAGTCTACTTTTAAATTAAATCTTTCATATACAATTTCTTTTAAAACCTCTAATTGAATCTTACCCATAATATGAACTTGAATTTCTTTATGCGTTTCATTCCATAACACATTTAATGCAGGGTCTTCAGCTTCTAATATCTTAAAATACTTTAAGACTTCTTTTTCATTATATGATTCATCATATATAACGCTAGACATTAAAGTTGGAATCATATTAAAATTTACTTTATTATTTAAAATACCTATTCCATCTCCAGCATTTACTGTTGATAAACCAGTTACTGCAAAAACATCACCTGCTTCAACTTCATCTACAGTAATAAATTTATTTCCATTATAAATTCTAATACTACTTATCTTTTCTTTTATATTTGTATCTGCTTTAGAAATTTCTATTTCATCTCTTACTTTTAGTTTACCACTTAATGCTTTAATAAATGTAATTCTCGTTCCATTACTATCATATCGTATTTTATTTACTATCCCTGAGAATTCACAACTTGAATCATAATTAGTAGATGTCAATTCTTCTAATACATTTAAAAATTCTCTTATACCTTCATCTTGAAGTGCAGAACCACTAAAACATGGATATATTTTATTTTCTCTTATTAAATCCCTTAATTTATTTACCCATAAATTATTTTCATATTCATCATTTAAATATTTTTCTAAAAGAAGTTCATCTTTTTCAGCTATGAATTCTATTACTTCCTCATTCATTTCTTCTAAATCCGTTATAAAACAAACATCCTTAGAAAGATTATTATTAATTTCTTGTAATACTCTTTTTAAATCTGCACCCGTTCTATCTAATTTATTAATAAAGAAAAATGTAGGAACCTTATACTTTCTTAGTAAATTCCAAACTGTTTCCGTATGTCCTTGTACCCCTTCAACTGCACTTACTATGACAATTGCATAATCCATTATTCTTATAGCTCTTTCCATTTCACAAGAAAAATCTATATGCCCTGGGGTATCTATTAAATAATATGTTGAGTCATTTATATCGAATACTGCTTGATCTGAAAATACTGTAATCCCTCTTTTTTTCTCTATGTCATGACTATCCAAAAAGGAATTTTTATGGTCTACTCTTCCTCTTGTTTTTATACTTTTTGTATGATAAAGAACTTGCTCAGAAAATGTAGTTTTTCCAGCATCTACATGAGCTAGTACTCCTATTGTTTTCTTCATATAATCTCCTTTGCTAATTATGTGAAAATTTATATTTTTAATTATATCACCTTAAGAATTTTTTGCCATTTTTAAAATGTTTTAATTATGATAAATTACAATATCAAGTGCAACACTAATTAATTGCAAAAAAAATAACCCATACGGGTACGTTCATGTTAA